>JACDEQ010000044.1 GCA_013816225.1 Armatimonadota bacterium
GCCGACCTCATCGCGTCTGCCATTCTGGAATCGGCCGGATACCCTATCTAACGACCTGCAGGTACCAAAGCCTTATCAATACGATGAGTAACCCCACGGCAACGATCAGGGGCAGGATCCCTGCCTGCGGATGAAGCCGAGTGTCCCGCCGATCTTCGTCGGGAGCAGCGTCATCTAAGGGTTCCTCGGCAGCTTCCTCTTCGGCGACAGCCAGGCCCTCCAGCACGGGGTCTCCCGGGCGCCCGCGGCGCCACGAGTAGATAAGAACTCCCAATTCGGCGGCCAGGGCTATCGTGAGCGCTCCGCCCGCTGAGACCACGCCGGCGATTCCCGTGACAACCGTCAGGAAGAGGAGTCCCGCGACAAAGCCCATCGAAACGATGACCGCCGCGAACCTTGCCATCGTCAGGTGGTGTGCGGTGAGCATGCCCCGCACATAGGATTGTAAAGCGCCAATCAGCGGCGTTAAGCCACCCGCAATAAACGCGAGGTGCGCTACCCCCGCCACATCCCTCTCCGCCCTCAGCACCCTGGCGAAAAACCAGATATCCAGTCGGCTGAACGCCACGAGGAACAACAAGCCGCTCGTCGCCACGCCGATGTTGAGCGAAAACTGGCGGAGCTTCAGGGCGGACGCGTTGTCCCGATAAAGCGTGATAACAACCTCGGGGAGGGCGAACACGATGGTGCGGTGCAGCCAAAGAAGCGACTGGGCGACCTGCCAACCCGCCAGGGCGAGCACCGAGTTAGGCGCCCTTGCCAGAGCAGCCCCGACGACCGGAGCGCCCAGCATCATAACCGCCGTCGTGGCGGTCAACGGCAGGTGGAACCGAAGCAATTGTGGGAGCGTCAGGCCACCCGGGCTTGTGCCCTCGGCTTCCAGCTCCAGCATACGGACCGCGTCCATCGCCGCGAAGTGCACATAGACGGCCTCCGCCGCCACGGAACACATGAGGGCGATCGCCGCGATCGAGATGCTGGGCAGCCCCGTGTGTTTGTAAAGAGAGAGGGCGGAGACCGCCATTGTCGAGAGCCGCACGAGCGTGCCGTAGCCCACGCGCTTGGTCATGCCGTGGCGGATCATCACGCCCTGCAGAAACCGCCTCCAGCCGATGAACGCGCTCCACAAGACCATGATCCGGAAGCCGTCCCTCGCCGCTTCCGCGACTCCGGGCGGAATGCCCATGATCGATTCCGTGATGAAGCCGTAGATCGGTGTCCACGCTACGATGAAATGAACCGCGGTGACGACGCTAATCACCCCAAGAGCGAACCGCTGAAGGGTAAGGAAATCCTGGTAGTTCTTGGAGAGGGTCGTGGAGGTCGAGAGCAGGTCGATCACCGGGCTCTCGATCCAAAGGGCCAGCCCCATCATGATAAAGAAGGCGGCCGTGCTAACTTCCGCTCCCGGCAGTCGCGAAAGGACGCCGATCGCGATCGGCGATTCGAGCGCCATGAACAACCAGGAGAGCGCGAGGGGATAATAGAACCGCAGAATCTCGGAGCTTCTTAGTGCCGGCGCTTCCGCTGTCACCCGGAGATGATACTACGTGCTTCCACGAACCTGTCTTATCAAAATGATTCCGACCGCGAAGGCGACGGTCGCGAACATGAACGTGAGGGTATAGCCGAGGTTCGGCCCCATCTTGTTTCCGGCGTCCACCGCGCGGCCTGCCAAACCGCTGATGATCTGCGGGGCGGCTATGCAGCTTTGCCAGATACCCATGTTTTTCGCGAGGCCACCGCCCGGCATCACGTCGGAAGCCAGCGCCCAGTCGGCGCTTTGGTACGCCCCGTAGCCGACCGCGAACGGGATCGCGAGGACGACGATGTAAGAGAAATTGTGGAGCAGCGCGAACGGAAATAGGGGTAGCGACATCAATGCGCCCGCAACGTAGATCACTTTCTTCCTCCCGACTTTGTCGGCCACGCGCCCACCGACGACGGCGGCCACTGCCCCGATAAACGAGATCAGTAGCAGCAGGATGAAGACCGCCCTAAACGAAGCCGCCTCCAAAGCCGCCCGGTCCAACACGGCGGAGACCCCGGCGGAAACCGCCGAAGCTGCCTCTACCGAAGCCGTCGCCGCCGAAACTATATACGCAGCAGCTGATGAGGCCGCGGTACCCATATCACCCGCGCCAACCGGAGCGACATCAAAACCGAAGAACTTGAACTCACCAACAGCGTCTGCAAGAAAATACTGGAGGTAGTTGTAAATCAGATAGAAGCCGACCATATTCAGGAAGCGCGTGAACCATACCCACCGAAAGTCGTGGTCTCGGAACGGCGCTATCCATGCCTCGGCGAGGTTTGTTTGCGCCGGAGGTTCTCGCTCCGGGTTTTCGCGCACGGTTCCGAGTGTGATCAAGGCGCAGGTGATGTTGACCACGCCGATCAGGATGTAGATCGAAGCGAGGTCTCCTAAGACGAAGGCGCCAATACCGCCTACGATCTGAGCCGAAAGGAGCAGCAACGACATGATGCCGCTCGCGCTTCCCCGCTGCTCCTTTGGTACAAGCCCAGGAATGAGCGCGGCATAGGGCCCTTGTGCAACGTCGTCGCTAATCTGAAGAAGCAAATATCCGGCCACGAGCACCCAGAACGAGGGCGCCTGGCTGAGCACGAAAAGCGCGATCACCGTGCCCGCGCAGCCGATCGCCATGAACGGGCGCCATTTTCCGAGCCGGTCGGCGAGCCTGCCGAAGATCGCCGGGCCGAAAAGGGCCCAGGCCGCGCCGACCATGACAACCGTTCCCCAAGCGGTGCTCTTTTCGCCACCCGGAACCATCCCGGCGACCTGCTTGGACAGGACAGCCGAGAGCAGGATGAACCATTTGAGGTTGGTGGCGAACCAATACGCCGACAACCCGAACTGCCAACCCAGAGAGCGTTCCCTTAGCGCCACGTCGCGCTAGTTTAGCCCCTATGACTGGTGGGGCTGATAGGACATATAGGACTTATAGGACTTGTGGGCGCCTCGGCCAGTCGCCGGTCGATAAGGGTAAAATGAGCACATCACACACGGCGCGGCCCCTTGGGTGCTAAGCATCACGGCCCGCCGGAGGAATAACCCAAGGAGAATACATGACCCCACTAACTATGCGCGAGCTGCTCGAGGCAGGCGTGCACTTCGGCCACGCGACCCGCAGATGGCACCCCAAGATGAAGCGATACATCTACGGCGCTCGCAACGGCATCTACATTATCGATCTGCACCAGACGATCAAGCTTTTCGAGAAGGCCCTCGAAGCGGTGCGCGAGAACGTCGAGAACGGTGGCAACGTGATGTTCGTCGGCACCAAGAAGCAGGCCGCGGGCGTGATCAAGGAGATGGCCAACAAGTGCCGAATGCCCTACGTCGCCGAGCGGTGGATGGGCGGGTTGCTGACCAACTGGAAGACCATGCAGGGCCGCGTCGGACGCCTGAAAGAACTCGACCGTATGGCAGATGAGGGCTACTTCCAGCGCCTCCCAAAGATCGAGGCCTTGATGCGCGAACAAGAGCGCGAGAGGCTGCATCGGTTCTTCGATGGCGTGAAGGACATGAGCGGCATGCCCACGATGATGTATGTAGTGGACGTAAAGGCCGAGGCGATAGCCGTGGCTGAAGCGCGCATTCTGGGTATCCCTGTCGTCGCCATCGTAGATACGAATTGCGATCCCGATGAAGCCGACTACATCATTCCGGGCAATGATGATGCCATCCGATCCGTGCGGCTAATTACGGGCAAGATCGCCGATCTGGTGACCGAGCTCCGCCCGATCGAGGATGTCGCAGGTGAAGTCGAGCCTATCGAGGCTGTCGAGGGTGTCGAAGAGGAAGCCGAAGCAGTGCCTCTGGGCGAAGTCGAGCTGGAAATGCTAAGAGCCTACTCGCTCGATGACGACGACCTGGTGGAAGGCGGCGGACGCCGCAAGCGCGCCCGAACAGCAGTGGTCGAGGACGAATGAACAATATGGATATCACAGCAGCATTAGTTAAGAGACTTAGAGACGAGACCGACGCTCCTTTGATGGAAGGCAAGCGCGCCCTTCAGCAGGCTGCCGAGGAGATCGGCGCCGGCGCGGCCGAGGACGCCGTCTGTGCTCGCGCCAAGGACATCCTGCGCGAAAGCGGAAAGTCGCACGCGGGCAAGCGCGCCGACCGGACGGTGAGCCAAGGCGTTATCGCGGTCTCGCGCTCGGGCAACGCGGCAGCCGCTGTGACGCTCCTTTGCGAGACCGACTTCGTCGCCAGGAACGAGGACTTCCAAGCCCTTGCCCAGAAGTTGGCGGACGCTTTCGCCAAAAGCGACCCAGGCACGGACCCGCTGACGGCAAGCGTCGACGGCAAGCCCGTGCAGGAACTGATCGAAGAAGCTGTTGCCAAGATTCGCGAGAATATCCAGCTTGGCGGCGTCAAGCGCGTCGAAGGTGAGAGCATCGGCGTGTACCTGCATCACGACAAGATGAAGGCGGCCCTGGTCTCGGCGAGCGGTGGCAACGGCACGGCACAGGACATCGCAAACAAGGTCGGCACGCAGGTCGTCGCCCTGTCGCCCGAGTACATCAGCAAGGATCAGGTGGACGCGGAGCGGCTTGCCAAGGAAATCGACGTCGAGAAGCAGCGCGCGATCGAGAGCGGCAAGCCCGCCGAGATGGCCGAGAAGATCGCCCAAGGCCGCGTCAACAAGGAGTTCCTCCAGCAGGTCGTTCTGCTGGAGCAGCCGTGGTACGCGGACCTCAGCAAGAAGGTCGGCGAGATGATCGGCGAAGTGAAGATACATAGAATGGTTCGCCTCGAGACCGGCAAGACCCCGGTCGACACCAGCGTTGGATAGGCCCAAGCTAAGCCGAATCCTGCTCAAGCTCTCCGGCGAAGCCTTTGCCGGAGAGGAACGCTTCGGCCTCGACGCCCAGACCGTCAACTACATTGCGCAGGAAGTGGCGAAGCTCCACGAGGCTGGAGTCGAGACGGCCATTGTCGTGGGCGGCGGCAACCTCATCCGCGGCGAGAGCTTTAGCAAGGAGGGCGGGATCGACCAATCGGTCGCCGACCAGATGGGAATGCTGGGCACCATCGTGAACTCGCTCGCCCTGCAGGAAGCCATCGAAAAGATCGGCCCGAAGACGCGTGTCATGAGCGCCGTCACGATCCACGCCGTTTGTGAGCCGTTCATCCGACGCCGAGCCATCCGGCATTTGGAGAAGAAGCGCGTGGTTGTGCTCGCCGCCGGCACCGGCAGCCCGTTTTTCACAACCGACACCGCCGCCGCCCTCCGCGCTCTGGAGCTCGGCTGCGACGCGATCGTCAAGGCCACTCAGGTCGACGGAGTCTACGACGCCGATCCCAAGAAGCAAGACGGCGCGAAGAAATACGAGACCCTGACTTTCGAAGACGCGATCTCGCGCCAACTCGGCGTCATGGATCAGACCGCCTTCACGATGTGCCGCGAGCACAACATGCCGGTGATCGTCCTAAGCATCCACGAGCCCGGCGCTATCGCCGCAGCCGCCCGAGGCGAGCCCGTCGGCACTCTGGTCTCCGGCTTAGTGTAGCTTCGCGATCTTGGTGCTGACGGAAGCCATCGAGTGGTTATCCAGGGCGCCAGCCGCATGGTCAGGCGGCCCCGCCGGGCTCCTCATCCTCAGGCTCAGCGGGCACGAATCCTCTGCGGCGCAAGTCCTCTTGCACCAGGTTCGCTACCGGCACTCCGGTTCGCTGCGACTCCGCCTCTAGTTTCCGCAAGTTCGGCATGCAAACGGCAGCCCTGCCGCTCATCAACGCCGTCGGCAGTAATAATGAAAGCGGAAGTGCCAGCAGGACAAAGAGATTGGAGAACGGCAGGAAGGCGACAACACCTGACGTTAGTAGCATCGCCCAGCCCGCCACATGCATCATCCACCGAACGCCGCCGTCATGGCTTCTTGTGAGCAGTAACCCGACGCCGAACAACGCGACCAACCCTAATACGATCCAGCCAATGACCGAAAAGATGTCCACTGGGCCATCCTCCCCCTCAGATTCCGCTTTGACCGATGTAGACCTTCAGCATCGGCCGGTGGGGCTTGCCAGGGATCCTGGGCATGGGAGTGGTTTACATCAAGCCGCCGGGACGATCCATCAGGCGCCCCCAACAATGCAACTGGATGCCGTCCGCTTTTACTTTGCTCTTGAGCTCGGCGATCTGCTCGACGCCCGCGCTTCCCGTGATCTGAACCTGTGCGGCGTGGTCGTTCGGATCGGTGATCAGTTGTTCTCGAATTAGGGCGTACCTGAGAGACATGATTTGCTTGTTACTCGGGGGCCATTTAGCGCACTCCCGAACAATACTTCTCCAAGATGTGCTAAGTATTGGGGAGCCACCATGAAAGACTTTGTGAACGATGCGAGGGACAGAATGAGCCACGCCGTGGAGGCGGCTCATCGCGATTTTCAGACCATGCGGACCGGGCGCGCCAGTCCCGCTATGCTCGACCGGATCGAAGTGGAGGCATACGGCGCGCCCGTGCCGATCAACCAGCTCGCGAACATCAGCGTCCCCGAACCCCGGCAGTTGCTGATCCAGCCGTTCGATAAGAGCCTAACGCAAAGCATCGAGCGCGCGATCCAGAAGAGCGACCTGGGCATCAACCCGATCACCGACGGCCATGGCATCCGCCTCACGATTCCGCAGATGACCGAGGAGCGCCGGAAGGAAATGGTGAAGCAGGTTCATGCTAGGGCGGAGGATGGCTGCGTCGCCGTGCGCAATGTCCGCCGCGACGCGATCGACCATCTGAAGAAGTCGGAGAAAGCGAAAGAGATCAGCGAGGACGAGCTCAAGCGCCTAGAGGTCGAGGTGCAAAAGCTGACCGACAAGTTCGTGGAAGAGATACACGTGCTGCAAAAAAAGAAGGACGCGGAGCTGATGGAAGTCTGAACCGGTTTCGCGAGGCCGCTCAACCTCCAGCAGAGAGTGGCGAAAAAGCGATACAATGGTCAATATGCTTGCGACACTAATCGTCTGCGTTTTGGCCCAGGGGCCGATGGATGCGCAGATCGCCGAGCTTCTCCCCACCGCCGCGGAAGATAAATGGCTTTCGATACCGTGGCGACTCAACTTGTCGCAGGCGCGCTCCGATGCCCAAAAGTCCGGCAAGCCGATCTTCATGTTCGTCATGAACGGCCACCCGATGGGCTGCACGTGAAACAACGGCCAGTGGTACCGTCGGTACCTCTTTTCGGATAACCGCGTGATCGAGCAGTTGGCACAGTTCGTGCCCTATGCCGGCAACACGCACAACCTGCAATGGAGGAAGAGCCCCGAATCGAACTGGTATATGGACACGATCCGAGCCGTGAACGCGCGGGGCGAGCGGAACGAGACGACCCAGGGCTTTTACATCGTCGATGCCGGCGGGGGAGCCTACGGCTGGAACAACAACCGGGACGTCCAGCGGGTCCTCGATTTCATGAAGGCGAGCCTCGAAAGCTATCGAGCCGCAGCGCCCAAGATCGATGCCGTTACCGTCCACGATGACGGCATTCCGGACCCACCTCCCGGCACCGTAGTGCTTCGGGTCTACCAGCGCATCAGGCCGCTGCCGCAAGGAGCGCCTTTGGAGAACGAAGCCGTCCAGCGCGACCACTTCTGGCTCCTGCAGTCTGAGGTCGAGGCGCTTGCGGCAGGCGAGGTCGCCGAATCGCTGCAGTTGCGCTTGTGCAGGTTCGTGTTCAACGACGCCGTTCGCGGTGAACCTGACATGTGGCAGGTCAACGAGGTTCGGAAGCGTTCTTTCAAGGCGACGCGTGGTGGAGACTCGGTTACGATCGAAGGCTCGTTCGCCATGCACACCGACGACAAGCGCCGCGGCTTGCAGGGCAAGCTGATTTCAAGGATCAGGTTCGCGGGCGACGAGGTTGCGGATTTCAAAGGCTTTGCGGATGCCACGGCTTGGGGACGCTGCACGCACACACCGAACGAGCCTGCTGGCAAGTTCCCGATCAAGTTCGCATTCGTCGTCGCTCCCCACACGAAGGACACGGTCGCCCCGCAGGCGACGTTCTTCGGGCCGAGCTATCTGACCGGGCGGTAGAATGGCGCAAGAATGAAAACGGTTATTGTAATGCTGGCGCTCGTCTCGATGAGCGTCGCGCAAGACACGCCCACCGACATCGTCAAGAGCGACCTGCCGAAGCAAGCCGAATGCGTCGTATGCGCTTCGTCCGGTGAAGCCCACGGCATGGAAAGGCCCGCCGCGGGAGTCATGTACAAAGGCAAGCCCTACTACTTCTGCAACAAGAAAGAGGTCGGGGCGTTCAAGAAGAATCCGGACTCTTTCGCGCCGCTGGTCCTCCCTAGGGAAATGCCTGAGTTCGGCCTTTCGGACACGACCGGCAAGGTATGGGACGCTGAAGCGATGAAGGGCAAACTAGTGCTCATCGACTTCTGGGCCACTTGGTGCGGCCCGTGCAAGGAGATGCTCCCGGTGCTCGACAAACTCCACTCAAAGTATAAAGACAAGGGCTTCGAGCTTCTGTCCGTGAGCGTCGACCAGAAGAAAGCCGACCTCGATAGGTTTCTGAAAAGCCACCCGTTCCCTAATCCGGTGGTTCACGATACTGCCGGAGTCTACGCCAAGTGGGGCGTTCGATTGATTCCTGCCGCTTTCCTAGTGAAAGATGGCAAGATCGTTGCACAATGGGTCGGCGTGGTTAAGGAAGAAGACATGAACGCCAAGATCGATGGCCACTTGAAATCCAAGAACTAGATTACAATGGTGGGCTTGGACACGACCGCCCAAGCCCACCGCACTTCTTGGCTTCCCTACGTCGCCCCGATGGCGTTTTTTTTGGGCCTTACCGCCCTCGAAGGCCAGTTCGAGGGGCACTACGTATGGATCTATTTCGCTAAGGTGCTGCTCACGGCGGCGGCGCTTTGCTACTTCCGTGAAACCTGGAAAGACGTTCGTTTTGAAGCGAAATGGATCGTCCCTTGCGTTGCTCTGGGGTTGGCTTTGTTCGCGGTTTGGATATGGGTCGACAAGAATGTTGCCTACCCACATTTTCTCGGGTCGAGGACCGGGTTCAACCCATACGAAAAAATCGCGGACGACGGCCTGAGGTCTGCCTTTTTGGCGGTTCGGTTCGTCGGCCTGGTCCTGCTGGTGCCCTTCATGGAGGAGATCTTCTGGCGCTCGTTCGTGGTTCGCTATGCGAGCAAGCCGGACTTCTGGACGCTGCCGATCGGGACGTTCACATGGACGGGCTTCGCGATCATGGTCGGTCTTTTCGCGGCGGCGCACCCAGAGTGGCTGCCCGCCGCGATCTTCGCCGCTGCCATGGGGCTCTTGGTGAAGTACTCGAGGAGCATTTTCGCCTGCATAGTCACGCACGCCGTGACGAACCTTGCTTTAGGAATCTACGTGGTGACGCGGAGCGACTGGAATTACTGGTAGTCAGTCACGCAGCAGTTCTTCGCGCAGCATGATCAACGCGACCTGAGTGGATCGGTAGCGGATCGTTTCTCGATCACCGCGAAACTTCTCTTCCCTGACCTCGGTTCCGCGCGTCCCGGCTATGGCAACGTAGACTAGGCCGACCGGCTTCTCTTCGGTGCCCCCGCCTGGCCCCGCTATGCCAGTGATTGCAATTCCGAAGTCCGCCGAAGTCGTGCGCCTTACCCCTCCTGCCATTTGCCTTGCAACCGTTTCACTGACTCCGCCGTAGCGGTCCAAGTCGGTCCTCGCGACGCCCAGCAGGCGAGCCTTCAACTCGTTTGTGTACACGATCGCGCCGCCTAAGTAGCTCGACGAGGCGCCCTTAACACTCGTGATGCGTTCGCCCAGCATGCCTCCCGTGCAGCTTTCGGCTGTGGCCAGCGTCCGCTTGGACGAATGTAAGAGCTGCAGAACTTCGGTCGGGAGGTCGACCTCGTCCGAACCGAAACAGGCCTTTCCGAACCGTTCTTGGATCATTGATGCGACAGGGGCGAGGAGTCTTCGGGCTTCCTGGTCCGTCTTTCCCCGAGCCGTGATCCTGAGGTGGACCTCCCCTGTCTTCGCGTATGGGGCCACGGTTGGGTTGTCGGACTCCACGAGGTCTTTCACGACCTCTTCCACCGAAATTTCCGGGATGCCGACGATGCGCAAGGTTCGCGAAATGATTGCGGCTTGTGAGAGGCCGGCCAAGTACTGCTTGACGGGTCCGTTGGCCATAGCCGTGAGCTCGTTCTTCGGCCCCGGGAGGGCGATGATAGCCTTGCCGTTCCCTTCCCAGAATACTCCTGGCGCGGTACCTACCGGATTGTCGATTAGGCGCGCCGTTTCCGGCTTCATAGCTTGGCGGGACATGGCATCCACCCAGCGGAAATTACGCGACTCGACATACTCCCGGATCGCCCTTCTGGCGGCATCGTCGGTGACGAGGTTTTCCTCGACGACCGCCGCGATTGCCTCTCGCGTGATGTCATCGCGGGTCGGCCCGAGTCCGCCGATTGTGAAGACTATGTCGCACCGGGATAGCGCCTCGCCGATAGCCGCAACGCAACGATCCAGATTGTCGCCGATCGTGCTGCTGCGCGTGTGTGCGACCCCATGCGCAGCCAAAAGTTTGCCCAGGACCTGCGAGTTGGTGTCGGCGATGTCTCCGAGAAGGATTTCGGTTCCGATTGCGACGATCTCGGCTGTCACGCCGGGACGGTACCCCGTTCTCGACTGGCGACTGACGACTGCCGATTATCGAGAGTCGTCAACGAGGTCGAAGACTGGCACAATCGGGATGGCGGATTGGCTAGCTAGAACGCCGCCCTTCTTCTGGTTTCCATTCTCCAGTCTTCAGTCGGCAGTCGTTCTTACGCCACCTTGTCCCAGGCTTCTTTGAGCGAGGACTGAGACTTGAGGAGCAGCTCGCGCTCGATGTCGGAGACGGCGGGCGCGATCACGCTGTGGACGCCATTGCGGCCCACGATGGTCGGCAGCGAAAGGCAAATGCCGCTGATCCCGAGCGCGCCATTCTGCATCGAGCTGACGGGAAGCATCTTCTCGCTGTTCAAGGCGATGGCTTCGACCACTTCTTTGATCGAGACGCCGACAGCCCAGCCTGCCCCGCCCTTGAGGCGAATGACTTCGGCGCCACTCTTCTTGGTGAATTCGAAAATGCCGTCGGCGGTGGCTTGGTCGTAGCCGGGGAGGCCGCTGATGTGCGTACCGTTGACGGTGGCGCTGCTCCAAATCGGCACCATGCTGTCGCCGTGCTCGCCGAGGATCAGCGCCTTGATCTGGCTGGGGGGTAGGCCGGTCTCCAGCGCGATCAGCGAGCGGAAGCGGGCGGTGTCGAGCTGCGTGCCCAGGCCGATCGTTCTCGCCGGGTCCCACTTGAGGTAGTCGATGGCGAGGCGCGTCAGCACGTCGACGGGGTTGGAGACGACGAAGACGATCGCGTCCTTCTTCAGGCCGGCCGTCTTGAGCGAGTCGAGGATCTGCTTGAACAGCGAGACGTTGCGGTTGATCAGGTCGAGCCGGCTCTCGTCGGGCTTGCGCCGCAGGCCGGCGGTGATGACGACCATGTCGCTGTCGCTGCACTTTTCGTAGTTGCCCGCGTAAATCTTCTGATCGCCGGCGACGCTGGTGCCGTGGATCAGGTCCAGCGCCTCACCGGCCGC
>JACDEQ010000251.1 GCA_013816225.1 Armatimonadota bacterium
CGGACGGCCTGGGTGGCCGCCCAAGGTGGGGACTGGGTGCATCTCACGGCGCGCGAGGCAGGCCGTCACAGGGCCAGCCGCACGGGAATTGTATTCCATCACACTCTCGGCTCTGACGGCTACGGGTATGCCATCTGCTTGGCATGTGGACGTGCGGAACCGGAGACAAATCCGCAGAATGAAGGGCCCCCGCTGCCACATGGCATGGCGGCACACCGGCCGCTGCAGGCGAAAAGGGCGGCGAACTATCGGTGTGACGGGGCCGACCCCGCAAATCCATTCGCAATCCAGCGTTTTCGCGCGCTTGGTTATGAGGTCACGACGGACGTCTTCGAGGTGCAACTTCCGGGACTGCCCTCGGCGTCGGTGGCCCTGCCTCTGGCAGCAGCGCTTAGAGATGCACTTGCCCGAAAACTCGGTGTCGAGGATGCGGAAATGGGCATGACTGCGACGCAGACCATGGGTGAGGATGGCATGGGTTGCTGGTCAATCCTCATCTACGACAAGGCCCCGGGCGGCGCAGGATTTTCCGTGGCCGCCGGCAATCACGTCGAGGACCTGCTGAAGGATGCTGTGGCCATTCTCGATTGTCCGAACGGCGCCATATGCAAGACCGGGTGTCCCGAATGCGTCATGTGCAGAGACCTGGAGAGTCATGAAAGTCAGATTGATCGTATCGGTGCCTTTCGCCTTGCGAAGTCGCTCGTTCGTCAACTTGGACTTCCATCAGAATTGGCGATTTTCGGTGCGGGAACTCGCGCCGAGTCGCAGCCATTGGCCGATGCCATTCTGCGCGAGATGGAACAAAGGCCAGACGCCGAACTGGTCCTTTGGCTACTGGGGAACTCGAGTGACTGGGATCTCAATCGTTGGACAGCGCTTCGCATAGCTCAGCGTCTCGCTGCTCGGGAGCGTCGCATTCGAATCATACTCGACGAGAGCACGCTCAATGACCTCGACCTAGCCGGGCGCATCGAACTCTATGGGTTGGCGATCAAGACCGGCTGCATTCTCGAAGGAGCACCTTCGCTTCCGCTTGTGAAGAACCATCAGGTTCTGGCTTGGGTAGGTGAAGGCGACAAGGGGTTGGCCTGGGCCCACCGCGACAAGACCGCTGGGATCGGGAATGCTTCTTGGGGCGGTTCCGGCAAGGAGCTTCTGGTTCGAGGTGATTTCAAAATTGTAGGCGTTCGAAGTCAGCTTGTTGACCCGACCAAGTTCCTGATGTCTCCCGAACGCACGACTCTGATCTACGTCACCACACAATTGGATGGAGACATCGAAGCGTTTGGTGCAGCGTTCTGGAGTTTGGTGGCCAAGAACGCGCCGTCGATAGGTCGGCGAGCCTCAGCCACGACGGCTCTGCGCTCCATCGGATATTCCGACCGTTACCTCAACTCTCCGTTGCCCGTTCGATTGCTGCGGGAAGTCTTGACGAAGGCGCCAGGCATCGACGCAGCGACGATTGTCCGGCTAACAACCGGAGACGCGGTCTCCGGTATACTTCATTCGTCTCCAACCTTGCTCAAGCATGATTGGAGGTTGAATGCCCATCGTGATGTGGTCTTGCAGGATGTGTTCGCAGCAGATTTCGGCTCACGTTTCTGCCTTATAAAAAGGCCCAAACACCAAGTCACTCATGGTCGGACCCTTCGGCTGGAGTACGTAGATGGTGTTGTCTCTGTGCTCCTCGATCAAGGCTTCGGATATTGGGTGCCGCAGCGCCCGATCAGATTCGACTTCTCGGCAGGTGGTGTCGATCAAGTCCGCGATCTTAGGCGGGTGCGATTTTTCGTGGAACCGGGCCAGAGTAACGCCTCCTGGATTTGCGTCAACGAGGAATCATAGCTCCGTGAGACTTCAGGCGTCAGCCGGGCGGCGTCGTTGTAGCCGATTAACACTGTGGTCGATGGCAATAGACCCCAGGACATTGGACCGGCATCCTCGGGCGTCACGTTGACCTGGAAGCGGCCAGTTTCGATAGGGTTTGGCCCAAAATCGTCGAGACGCGCAATCACTTTTGTGAGGCGTTCCCATTTCTTAGCAATGAGGCCTTCCCTATCGCGCCAAAAGCCACGCTGGATGGCTAATTTGACAAGCTGGTCAAGACCATCGCGCGGCAGCCAGAACCAGCCGGAGCGGACTGCGGCTTTGCGGCGGAGCGGGGAATGCTGAACCGCGTCCGCGTCGAAGAGTATGTCCTGCGCATCGAGGCGCAACGTTTCGAACTGTTCGTCGAACTTTTCGGTCGGGATGAACTTGCCATATTTGGTGAGCGTGTCGATGATCTGTTGTTCGCCCGAATAGTCGTTGCGCTCGAATTCCATGCGGAAATCACCGACCTTGCGAAGCGCTTTTCCGGTCGGGAAAACAATCGTCTTGAAGGTCTCGCGAAGCGCGCTCGTGAAGCCGTTGGTCTCGCGTCCCTTTTATACTTTGAAGCTCCTCCATCTGTGGCGATGCCGGCCCGTGCTGGCCCTTGATCCGCTCTTCGACTTTCTCGATCGCGCGCATCCGTCGCGCGCCGTCGCGCAATGTCTTGACCGCGTTCGGGTCGGCGGTCAGCACAAGGACCCCGGTTAGGAGAGCTGTGGCGTCCGATTCGAACAACATCGCGAGGCGCTGGGTGACCTCAGAAGGACCATGAGCCCAGCTTTAGCATTTCAACGGAGCTTACTGGTCTCGACGAGCGCGGTGCTCTCAACCGTCTTTCAGGGCTGCGTGGATTAGGCCCCTAACCCGTTCGGTGTCTCGGTGCTCTGATAGTGCAAGTCGCTTTGGATCTCGGTGCGGACTTTCGGCAAACGAAAGTGTGCTTGGATGCGCGCGATCATTGCCGGTGTCAGCAGCTTGCGATCGGCATGCAGGATGAACCGATCACGCCCCCGATCGAAGGTGATGCGTCCGCGCGGCCAATCCTCGTACTCGTACGACCGCGCCAGGGCGCGCCGCCCGGGATCAATCGTCTTGTCGCGGCGCCAGCGCTCCCACGTTTTGTAATGGCCCGGGCTGTAGGTGAGACAATCGCCGTAGGGCTCGGCTTGGTCCAGCGGGCAGCCGGCGGCGAGCAGCCTCGCTTCGCCGCCGTCGGTCTGCGCCACCCAGAAAATTCCGACGTGCGGCGCCTCGCCCTGAGCTGGTTTGTTCATGCAGTCCCCCTGCCTTTCGCGCGGGCGCGTTATGTCGCCGGCTTGCCGTTCGGCGCCAGCGCCTTCTCGAGCTCCTGTTTGCGCCGAAGGCATCGGCGGGGACGCGTGCCCAGAGGAGGTCGGTCTCGCCTTCGATGAGGTCGCTCAGGAAATCAGAGTCGTCCGCGGCCTAAGCGCGGAGCTTGTCGAGGAGCGTTTTGACGCCGATGGCGATCGCCGGCGCGCGGGTCCTTGCCGGAGGCTGGAAATTCACAGTCGCGTCGCAGAAATTTACAGGGCGGGTGCGCCGTTAGGCCCTGGGCTGGTCAGCGGCGTCTTAACGAAGGTAGCGGCGAGAAGGGGCCGCCGGTTTCGTGAGGGCATTTGCCGCCAAGGGCACGCATGACAGTAGATTCGTCGCTAGCCGTCCTACTAAGGTAATCGTTTTTGGAGCGTCTGCGCGATCGCGGGCGTCAAGAAGTTACCACCCGCCGCGCCCGCTTCGAGGGTAGTTAGGCTGCCCAACTTACGGCGCGTCCCCGTAGGGCTTGGTATTCCCCGATTGGCAGTCCCCGCTCGGCCCGCCAAAATGCCTGTAATAAGCGTGCGGCGGCCCGAAAAACAGTATCATGGGCCACTAGGACCTGATTGCCGCTCCAACGCTCCGAAGGGATCGAG
>JACDEQ010000045.1 GCA_013816225.1 Armatimonadota bacterium
CGGCTGGAAGGTCCA
The DNA here is from genome assembly GCA_013816225.1 of Armatimonadota bacterium. Taxonomy (GTDB): domain Bacteria; phylum Armatimonadota; class Fimbriimonadia; order Fimbriimonadales; family ATM1; genus JACDEQ01. The sequence goes on from JACDEQ010000045.1 coordinate 16, forward strand.
CTTTCGCGACACCATGCGCGGCGGGAAATTCCTGAACGACTGGCGCACCGTCGAGATTTACGCGAAGGAAGCCGCGGACCGGATTCTGGAGCTCGAAAGGTATGGCGCGGTCTTCGACAGGACACCGGACGGCCTAATCAGCCAGCGGGCTTTCGGCGGGCACAAGTACCGCCGCCTCGCTCATGTTGGTGACCGGACGGGGTTGGAACTCATTCGCACGCTGCAGGACCGGGCAGTTTATGCGGGCATGGACTGCCACATGGAAACCACGGTGACGCGCCTGCTGAAGGATGGCGACCGCGTCGTGGGCGCCGTGGGCTACCGCCGCGCCGACGGCTCGATCGTTGTCTTCAAAGCCAAGGCGGTCGTGCTCGCGTCTGGTGGCTGGGGACGCATGTTCCGCTTTACTTCCAATTCTTGGGAATCCACGGGCGATGGCGCCATCATGGCCTTTCTGGCCGGCGCGAAGCTGCAGGACATGGAGATGGTGCAATTCCATCCCACCGGGATGGTGTGGCCGCCGGGAATGCGCGGCATCCTCGTGACCGAGGGCGTGCGCGGCGAGGGCGGCGTCTTGAAGAACTCGACGGGCGAACGCTTCATGTTCAACCACGTCCCCGACTTCAACCGATCCGAAACAGCCGATACTCCCGAAGAGGCGCTGAGGTGGGTGGATGACAAGAAGAACAACCGGCGACCGCCGGAACTGTTGCCGCGAGACGTGGTCGCGCGGGCGATTTATAAGGAAGTGGAAGCCGGACGCGGAAGCGAGCATGGCGGCGTCTACCTCGACGTTTCCCACAAGGGCGCGGATTACATCAAGAAGAAACTCCCGAGCATGTACGACCAATTCCTGCACCTGGGCGACATAGACATTACCAAGGAAGCGATGGAGGTGAGCCCGACGGTTCATTACGTGATGGGAGGCGTGGCGTCCGAAGCTGAAAGCTGCGCGACTTCCCTGCCTGGCCTGTTCGCCGCCGGTGAGGTGTCGGCTGGACTGCACGGCGCGAATCGACTCGGTGGAAACTCGCTGACCGACATCTTGGTCTTCGGCAGACGAGCCGGGGAGTACGCGGGAGAATTCGCAAATGGGAACGGGCAAGGCAATGTCTCTGAAACCGAAATCGACGAAGAACTGGCCGTGCTGATGCAGCCGCTCAGCGGAGGAGACAGCGAAAACCCATATCAAATTCAAAGCGAACTCCAGGAGGCCATGCAGAAAGGCGCGATGATCGCCCGCACGGAAGAGAGCCTACAGGAAGCTTTGGCAAAGGTGCTCGAATTACAGGGGCGGTCGAAAAACATCCGCGTACCCGGAGACACGTGCTTCAACCCCGGCTGGCACGCAGCCCGGGATACTCTGTACATGCTGCAGAGCAGCGAGGTTATTGTGCGATCGGCTTTAGAACGCAAAGAGAGCCGCGGGTCGCACTGGCGGCTCGATTTTCTGGAAGAAGATCCCTACTGGGCGAAGCACAACATCCAGGCTAGCCTTGTAAGCGGCGAGGTCAAACTCGAGCCCACGGCAGTCGCTGAGCCACCTGCAGAAATGAAAGAAATCTTGGAGGAGGGCGCGTAAATATGGCGAAGACGATCGACTTGCTTGTTTACCGAGGCGATGCCAAGAGCGGAGCAGAGAAGAAGTACACCGTCGAGGTTTTCCCGGGCATGGTCGTGCTCGACGCGCTCCATGTAATTCAGAAGGAGCAGGACGGGAGCCTGGCGTGCCGCTGGAACTGCAAGGCCGCAAAGTGCGGCTCGTGCAGCGCCGAGATCAACGGCACACCGCGGCTGCTTTGCAAGGCGCGCGTCGACGATTTTCCGCCTGACGAGCCCGTTCGCGTCGCGCCGCTTAAGACATTTCCTATCATCAAGGACTTGGTCTGCGACGTTTCGTGGAACTTCCAGGTCGGCGCGAAGATTCAACCTCTAACCCTCAAAGATCCCAACACCAAAGAGCCGTTGCGAATGCAGCAGATGGACGTGGACAGGATCCAGGAATTTCGGAAGTGCATCGAGTGCTTTTTGTGCCAGGACGTCTGCCACGTTTTGCGAGATCAAGAACGAAAGGACATCTTTTTCGGTCCCCGTCACATGATCAAGATCGCGGGTCTCTCCATGCATCCGAAAGACGTCTTAGATCGCTCCACGTTCGCCAAGGACGACGCGGGCGTGGGCGCTTGCAACATCACGAAGTGCTGCACCGAGGTCTGCCCCGAGCACATTCACATTACCGACAACGGCATCATCCCGCTCAAAGAGCGCGTCGCCGATTCGTATTTCGATCCGATCGCAATGCTGCTGAGAATTGGCAAGAAGAAGGCGGTCTAACCCAGGCGGGGGCTTGTGCCGCACCCCGTGGAAGGGGTGCGGTCCATCCTTCATACCGTCCGAAGCGCAACGGGTCTCCTTTCCCATCAAACGCGGTTCGCATGCCTCAATAGTACACGCTCAGTACACGCGCGGATCCCCACGATAAGCGACTATGATTACAGGCGGGGGCGGAATGCCCTCCATGCCAAGGCATGGAGGGATAAAACTGCTGCGAATCGGCAAGGAGGCGGGTTAGGCGGCTTGTGCCGCACCCCGTGGAAGGGGTGCGGCATCACGATTTATCCTTGGGCGGAGTCTTTGTACAGCCAGAGGTGAGCGCCTTGCGGGTCTGCGATGAGCGCCATTCGGCCGACCGACGGCACGTCGAACGGGTCGACGACACACGTGCCTCCCAGTTCCTTGACCTTCGTGACGCGGGCGTCGACGTCGTCCACGGACATGTAAACGGCCCAGTGCGGAGGAACATCGGGCGACGGCAAGTTGGTTGTCGACATAGAACCGGCGACGGCTTTGCCGTTTGCGGTGAGCATCTTGTATTTGCCCATCTCGCCCATCTCCATCTCCTCGGTGCCCATGCCTAGGGCCCGGGTGTAGAAGTCCATAGCGGCTTGGGTATCAGCGACATAAACCTCGTGCCAGGGGAACGTGCGGCCCGCGGCAAGAGCATGATCATCCATAGGATTTGACATGCTGCGATTGTACACCCGAGTCGCGAAATTCGTGTGTTAAACCATTAGTGAACAGGAGTCCCGTCCGGAGCATCTTTGTCCGGCAGCAGCAGGATCGCTTCGCCGTCTAGCCCGTCTGCAGCGAGGATCATGCCCTGGCTCTCGAATCCGCGCATCTTCCGAGGCTTGAGGTTGGTGACGACGATGACCTGCCGGCCAATAATCGCGTCGGGCGTGTATTGTTGCGCGATGCCCGCGAGAACTTGACGACGTTCGTCGCCGACAATGAGTTGCAGCCTCAGCAATTTATCTGAATCCTGCACCGGTTCCGCGTCGAGCACACGCGCGACGCGAAGTTTGACCTTCATAAAATCCTCGATCGTAATTTCGTCGACGCTCGGCGCTTCAGTTTTGGTTTCTTCCTGCATTTTCTTCTTATCCAGTCTCTGGTAAATCGGGTCCTGCGCAGCCAACTCGTGGCCGGGCGCAATGACGGCATCGCCGAGGAGTTCGTCCCAACGGTCAGCCGGTGACAATTGTAAGAGAGAGGCAATTTTATCGGACAGGGTCGGCGTGATCGGACGCATTACTCCTTCGCACACCCGGACCATCCAAAGCAATGTCCGCATCACGCCGCCCAACTCTTCCGTCGCGCCACGTCTATTCAAGTCCCACGGTTTCCGAGTATCGATGAACATGTTCAGAGACTTAACAACGCTGCTCGCGGCCCCCGCAGCCTCGTCGATCCTGAACTTCACCATCGCCGATTCGTAGGATCTCAGCGCTGCAGCGACTTCTTCGTGCGCGCTTTTTGATATTTCACCGGGCGGGACCTTGCCCCCGCAGAAATTGTGAGTCATCGAAATCACGCGGTGAATTCCATTCGATAAATCATTCACCAGGTCGGTGTTGTATTTCAGGTCGAAATCTTCGTAGGTGAATCTATAATCATTTTCAAACGGCATCGTTCGCGCCATGTAATAGCGAACGGCGTCGACCGCAAGTTCACGTGAGCACCCTACGCGCGCGGCGAGGTCATCCGCCAATTCGAGAGGCGCGACCACGTTGCCTTTCGACTTGCTGATCTTCTCATCGCCCATTAAAACCCAACCATGGCCGACCAAGGTTTTCGGCAGGTCCAAACCAAGCCCCATCAGCATCGCGGGCCACAGCGTGGCATGAAAACGAACCAGAATATCCTTACCCATCCACTCGACGTCCGCCGGCCAATAGTTCTGCCAATCGCCATCGGGCCAGCCAATTGCGGCAATATAGTTGATAAGGGCGTCGAACCAAACGTAGATGACGTGCCCTTCGTCACCGGGAACTTGCACCCCCCAGCCGGCATTGGTCCGAGTGATCGCCGAATCGCGCAATCCCTGGCGAATAAAAGAAAGGACCTCGTTGCGCCGGGTCTCCGGCAAGATAAATTCAAGATTCGCTTCGATGTGTTGGATTAGCCGGTCTTGAAACGCGGATAGTCTGAAAAAGTAATTCTCTTCCTGTACCCATCGAACTTCATTGCCTTCGGGACTCTTTCCGTCAATTAAATCGCTCTCTTTTAAAAAAGTCTCCGCGGAAACGTCGTACCATCCCTCGTATTTATCAAGATAAATGTGTCCTGCGTCCTTTAGACGCGAAAACACTTCTTGAACCGTGCGGACATGCCTTTCCTCGGTCGTCCGAATAAAGTCGTCGAATTGTACGTTTAGCCCGCCCCATATTCTGCGAAATTCCGCGGATACCTCGTCGACGAATTGTTGTGTTTCCTTACCCGCGGCTTGGGCGGCCTCGGCCACCTTGATGGCGTTTTCGTCCGTGCCGGTTACAAAATACACGTCTTGCCCACGCATGCGCTGATACCGTGCCGTCATATCGGAAGCAACGGTCGTGAGGGCCGTTCCGATATGGGGCACGCTGTTCACGTAATAGATCGGGGTCGTGATGTAGTAGCGCTTTGGCATGAACCGAAAATAGTACCCGTCCGCATGGAGTGCTAAACTCGACTCAATCATGGAGCCCTTCGTCGAGCACACAGGGAAGATTGCTGTGCTGAACCAGGATAACGTCGACACCGACCGGATTATTCCGGCCAGGTTTCTGAGCCGTATTTCTCGCTTGGGTTATGGCGAATTGCTCTTCAAGGACGTGCGCGGTGAATCATTTCCGTTAGACCAACCGGAAGCGCAAGGAGCGTCGATTCTCATCGTCGGGGTGAACTTCGGCTCGGGCAGCAGCCGTGAGCATGCTGTCTGGGCGATTCAGCAGGCGGGTTTCAAAGCGATCATCGCACGAAAGACGCCGGACGAGTCCGGATACAGCGACATTTTCCGCCAAAACGCCGCGAACTGCGGGCTGCTCTTAATCGAACTCCCCGAAGCCGACTATCGACAACTCGTTCAAGCCGGCAGCGGGGCCGGGGCCCACATCGACCTGCCAGTCCAGACCGTGAGGTTGGGCGACAAAACCTTCAATTTCGACATCAGCGACGCGAGCAAGCAGGCGATTCTGCGGGGCCTCGATCTGATCGGCACCACGCTATTGCTAGAGGATGAAATCACGGCCTACGAGTCACGCTCGACGGCATTCGTGCCACCGAGGGCCTAACGATGTCCGAACTGCGCTGGCACCCCTTTCACCAAGACTGGGTCATCACCGCCACCCATCGGCAGGACCGGACATTCTTTCCCCCGGATGATTACTGCCCTCTTTGCCCGACGAAAGCCGGAGGCTTCCCCACTGAGGCGCCCCGCGAAAGTTACGATGTCGCGGCTTTCGAGAACAAATTTCCGAGCCTCAAAACACCCCCTACCGACCCTGCCGTCGAGGGCGGCGCACTCCTTCTCGTGCGGCCGAGCGTAGGCGTTTGCGAGGTCGTCTGCTACACGTCCGACCACGATGCAACCATTGCAGATCTGCCGGTCAGGCAAATCAAAAAGCTCGTGCGGGTCTGGCGCGACCGGTACATCGACCTCAAATCGAGGCCGGGGGTCGAGTACGTCTTCATATTCGAGAACAAGGGCCGCGAGATCGGGGTGACTCTCACCCATCCTCACGGCCAGATTTACGCATACCCTTACGTTCCGCAAATGATCCAAACCCGCCACCAAGCCGAGCTCACCCATTTGGGGATGCATGGAAGAACCCTCGCGGCTGACTGGCTACGAGACGAGACCGAGGATGGCCGAAGGATTGTCTTCGACTACAAGAATTGGACCGCGGTAGTGCCGTTCTTCGCTCGCTATCCCTTCGAAGTTCACCTTGTTCCTAAAGCCGACACGCCAGATCTCGAAAGCATGAATGACGAAATGCTCGACGGCCTCGCCGAAGGGCTCAAGGAATTAGCTACCAGATACGACAAGCTCTTCGGTTTCCCGTTGCCTTACGTAATGAGCATTTTCCAGTACTCGGCAGTGCACACGAGACTGATCGTTGAGTTCACCCCGCCCTACCGGACGAAAGACAAGCTCAAGTATCTGGCCGGCAGCGAGGCAGGCTGCGGCGCCTTCATCAATGACACGCTTCCTGAAGAAACAGCGGCGCAGCTAAGGGCGCTCTAACCGTATCGCTCGGCGAAGGCATTCATGAAGTCCGAAAGAACGACAGCGCCGGTTTCCGGAAAAGCGTTGTACATCGACGCCCGGACGCCACCGGTGCTACGATGGCCCTTCAGCGTGACCATCTTCTCGACCTTGGCATCTTCGAGGAACTTCTCGGTCAGCTCGTCGCTTGGCAGGTTGAAGAGGATGTTCATGAGCGAGCGGCTGGACTTAGGCACCTTGCTCTTATAGAAGCCCTCGCTCCCATCCATCGCGTCGTAAATCAGCTTGGCTTTGCGTTCGTTGACTACCTGGATCATCTCTATGCCTCCCTGCCGCTGCAGCCACTTGTAGTAGAGGCCGCAGACGTAAATCGTGAAGCACGGGGGCGTGTTGTGGATCGAGTGGCCCTTGTGCGCGGCGTCCCAAGAGAACATCAGCGGCAAATCCTGCTTAGCGGCGATGTCGAGTGCTTGCGGGCTCAAGATGACCGTGGCAACTCCGGCTGGGCCCTGGTTCTTCTGGGCACCTGCAAAGATCACGTCGTACTTGTCAAGGTCGAATGGGCGGCTGAGGATATTACTCGATGCATCGCAAACGATAAGCGCGTCCGAGTCGAACTCGGCGTCGCGCAAGTAATCGATCCCGTCGACAGTCTCGTTGCTCGTGTAGTAAACATAATTCTCGGCCCCGGTGAACTCGGGCTCGTCATCGTCCGGAGCGCGTGTGAAGCCGTTGGCCTCGTCCGACCAAGCGACGGTCAGGTCCGTGAGCTTCTTCGCGTGCTTGATCGACTGGTGGCCCCAGTAGCCGGTGTCCACGTAACTCGGCGTGCTGCCCTCCATCTTCAGGTTCATAGGAACGAGCACGTTTTCCATGCTCGCGCCGCCTTGGAGGAATAGAACCCCCCAGTCGTCCGGGATATCCATGAGGCTTCGCAGGTCGGCCAGCGCCTGCATATGGATGCCGTCGTAGGCTTTGCCACGGTGGCTCATCTCGAGCACGCTCATGCCCGACCCCTTGTAACTGAGCAGGTCTTCCTTGGCCTCTTCGAGAACCTCTAGAGGCAGGCCGCCCGGCCCCGCGGAAAAGTTGAAAACCCTGTCGTACTTGAGCGCTGCGCCCTTCGTTTCCTCGGTCGGAATCATGCATTTAGGATACCTTGGGTAGTCTCGAAAGATGCTCAGGAGGGATTCTCCGAACTTCGACGCCCGCCCGCCCGGGCTCGCCGTCGACACAATAGTTCTGCACGCGACGGTCTTTGACACTTTGGAGGAAACTTGCTCTCACTTCGAGAACCCCGAGAGCCAAGTTTCGACGCATTACACGGTCGATCGCGACGGCACCGTTGTCCAGCACGTGGACGAATCGCGCAGCGCTTTCCACGCAGGGGTATCCCGAATGCCGGACGGTCGCGAGAAAGTGAACGACTTCTCCATCGGCATCGAGCTGGTAAACCTGAATGATGCGATCGATCCCTATCCCATGGAGCAACTTAGCGCATTGGAAACTCTCTTGCACCAAATCAGCACAAGGCATCCGATCGCCAACATCGTCACGCATGCAGAAATAGCGCAACCTCCCGGGAGAAAGACCGATCCCGCTGGCTTAGATCCTTCGCAGTTTCGGCCGAAGCGCTGACCTCCTTCGTATTCTCGTTTCGCTAGACGCACCCAACGAACTTGCGAGTAGGTTGGCACGCCCCGGCTCACTCGAGCCCGGACATTGCCTAAATGCCGCCGAGAACGCGGCCGAGGGTGCGGCGGAAGGTGGGGCCGACGATTCGGCGCCAGACGCGGCGCGCCGTGCCCCGGCGGCGGTCTCGCTCGCGCTGCCTGGAACGCAGGAAGACGGCGACCGAGTGGGTCGAGGCGGGCGAGAGGCGCGCCGCCCGCTCCAGGAGGAATGCGCGCGAGAGGTCGGCGGCCACGTCGGCGTCGTGCATCATTCCGAGTTCGTCCTGGAGTTCGGTAACCCAGCCGATCAGGTCCGCTGCTTGCGGCGGGAGCGCTTCCTTGAAGAACTCCAGCGTGTACCGTAGCCGTTTGCCCTCGATCCGCAGGGCATGGAGCGTCTCGATGTCTGCCCACGGCATCACGCGGTCGTATGCCCGAACGCGCTCGTAGGCCGCCACGATCCGGCTCCCTGCCGTGTCGCGGACCGTCTGGGGCTCGACGGCGCAGACGCTCCGCGTCCCCGCTTCCTCTGTGGTGGTAAACGATATGTAGTCATCGACGAACTTTTGGTACCAAGGCGAATCGAGCAAGGCCACGAGGCCGGCCCGGGCGGCTTCGCGTTTTGCTCGCCAATCGTCGAAGAGGGGCGCGATTGCCACTTTCTCGTCTTGCGGCAGACTTTCAACGTAGAGCGCGGCGCCTTCGAGGAGCACATCGAGGTCCCTGACAGCTCCGAGCGCACGCGCAACTCTCCGAAGCTCGGCCACGTACCGCCGCTCACGGCCGCGCCGAAACGCACCATCGAAGACACGCCACGCCGCACGCATGCGCCGCGTGGCCACCCTCACGGCATGCAACGCCTCGATGTCCTGGCCGAGACGGGTGCCCTCCTCTTTGGCGAGCATTTTGGCCAAATGAAAACGGAGCACTTTCCTACCCGCTTCCGCGAGCGAGTCGTGCTGAGTAATGCCAGGAGCTTTTCCGGCCACGAGACGAGGCTTCTTCTTCGGCGGCTTAGCCCCTTTCTCAAGAAGCGCGGCGGCCGTCGACTCTTTGCTTCTCAGCTCCGGGCGCAAGCCCCCCGCCGACATGAGGGCCGCGGCGACAGGTTCCAACAGGTCAGGCTTTCCTCGGCGCAGTTCAACCTCAAGCACGTGCCCGTTTCCGAGAACTCTGTTGCCCTTGTGGTACGTAACTTCGTCGATGCTGAGCACTGCTCTTCCGGTACGCGATGAAAGATCACGTTCGCACCGCACCTGTTTGATGCGGAAACGCTCGCGCAGGGGTTCGCCCGCGGTAAGTTCGTCGAGTTTGGTTTTGGCGTCACTCTCCGGCCATGTTCCCGGGTTCAAAATGTTCGTTGCCGGACCCTCCATCTCGAACCGGGTATGCAGGCCGTTGTTACTTTCGTTCGGGGACGTGCTCTTCAATGTGAGGAGCACACTTTCGCCATTGGCTCGGATGCGGGCAGTCCAGCCAGCCATTTGAAGACGTCCGTCACGCGTGTCGAAGTAAATGTCTTCGAGCTGCAACTCGCGCCAATCTCCGGCCCGTAGCCCCGCCACCTGATCGCCGCCGACACTCTCTTGGACCTTCGCCAAATCGTCGATGGCGTATTTCAATTCGACTTCTGAAGGTTGGGCTGCTTCCTTCGTCAAGCAACCGCTCCCGCGAAGCCATTCGATCTCACGTCTAACCGTACCCCACTAAAACAACGAGAAGTGTCTGCGCAAACCTGTCCGGGCCACACGAGGGTCAAGGTCGGACTGTTATCGATCCTTCATCATTCCACGGTTGGTTGCAAGCTCGGCGCGTCTTCGCCCGCGTAAGGCAAGCAAACCGAGGCCGGCGCGCGTGGCCAGGAGCGTCGCCGGTTCCGGGATCACGTCGTTTCCGAGGCCGAGCGAAAAGTCCCACGTGCCCTTTCCCGAGCCACTCCGACGTGGGATCGAAGTTCGCGCCGAAACTTTCGCTGTCGTAAAGGAAGTTTCCGTCGCCTAGGGGAGATCCGATGCCATCATCTCCCGAGGTTGTGGATAGGTAGAAATGGCCCGATCCGTTGCCTACGGGGGCAACCGTGAACCAATGGTGTCCCGGTGCAAGATCGATCCTTGGAATGTCCCCCCGCACGTTCCATTCCAACAATCCAAATCCGCCTCCGAACGTTTCCACAGCGGTCGCTGCGACCGTTCCCGAGTGTATGAGTTCTCCTCCATTCCCCTGTTCCACGCCTTGTCGAAACTAGTAATAGAGCTGTGTCGGTAGGGGCCCGTCGACAAGGAAGTTGCCAAACAGCCAGTCGATTTCCGCTCCGGGGGTGTCATTCAGGAAATTGTCGTAAACGCGGGTGTCTTCAATGGCCGTATCCCTTCCTGATTCGAGCAAACCTCTGCCGTCGAAGTCTCCGCCGTAAAACCAAGGTGTCTGAGCAAGCGCACCGGGAGCGATTGCAAGCAGCAAGATCATTAACAGGATATTCATTTTTCTCCTCCTTTAAAGAGTTTCAAGCGGGCTTGATACTTCGCTTTTTCACCGAACTGTGCCAGGCAAGGAAGCTATCGAGGCCGATCCGGCGATCGATGACCTGAACGTCCCGCTATTCCACGTGATGGAGTGGCAAAAACCTAAACGTTGATCTGGGCGACCTCGTAGGCCTCGATAACGTCGCCTTCCTTGTAAGCCGTCCAGCCGTCGAACTGGATGCCGCACTCGAAGCCGGCCGTCATCTCACGGACGTCCTCCTTAATGTTCTTGAGCGAGTCGATCCTGCCTTCGTAGACGATCTCGTCGCCTCGCTTCACGCGGCATTTCGCTCCTCGCACGACCTTGCCGTCGGTCACGTAGCAGCCCGCGACGTGGCCCTGCTTGGTTAGCTTGAACACCATCCTGATCTCGACGGTGCCCATGTACTGCTCTTCGAACTTCGGTTCGAGCATGCCCTTCACAGCCTTCTCGATGTCCTCGATGAGTTCGTAGATAATGTTGTATTGGCGTATTTCGACCTTCTGCCTAGCCGCTTCTTCTTTGGCTTTCGGCTCGACCTTCGTATTGAAACTGACCACGATCGCCTCGGAGGCGCGTGCCAGCATGATGTCACCCTCGCCGACGGTACCGACACCGGAGTGCAGCACCCGAACGTCGACCTCGTCGCTCTCGATTTTGTCGAGGAGGCCCTTGACCGCTTCGACCGAGCCCTGGACGTCGGCCCTGATGATTATTCGAAGCTCTTTGCTTTCGCTCGCCGCAAGCCGCTCCTGCAGATCAGCCAGAGTTACTTT
>JACDEQ010000046.1 GCA_013816225.1 Armatimonadota bacterium
GGACCTGGGGCTTCGATCCGCCCTGATGGTCGACGCAATATCGGTCAGGCAAGGCTTTCTCGAACTGAGGGGAAGGGCAACGATTCCGCCAGGGTCTCGCGAGGACGTCCGACCGTGAGGCTTGCGGACAGTCTATACCTTAAGCGTAACGAGTTGGGCGGTGGTTTGGTCTAGGCCCACCTCGGTCATGCCGACACGGATGACGAACGCCGGCCAGCGCTGGCACATGTGGACCTCAGCTCCAGGGAGAAGCCCGAAGCAAACGAGTTTTCGCCAGTGCCCGTCCTTATCGTGTGCGATAGATTCGATGACTGCGGTTTGCCCGTTCTGCAACTTGTCAAGCGTCATTTGACTTTGAGCTGGTTCTTCTTTCCGAAGAATTGCGACGCTTTCTCCAGCCATTTGGGGATTTTGGGCTGCTCGTAGCCACATTTCGGACACATAACGAGGTTGCACCCGCCGAAGCTGCCGCACTTTGAGCATGCCGCATTCGATTCCTCGATCGAGAATTCGTTTGAGCAATGTGTGCATATCATGAGAGCCACCCCGTAGTTCGGAGGATTTGCGCAAGGCCGGCACCGACCAACGTTGCGAAAGAAAGCGTGAAGCTCAGCATTCCCACCGCCATGCCAAGACCGCGTTCTTTCTTTACCACCAAGAATTGCGCTACGCAAGGCAGGAAGAGTGTGATGGTCACGGCGATAACGAGCAGTTGCGCGGGCGTAACCGGGTTGTTCTCGGTCATCTTGTCGAGGCCCGCGGCGCCGTAATCCCTTCTGAAGAAACCGAATAGGAACACTTCGGCGGCCTCTTTCGGGAGAGTCAGCAAATCGACCCATGGCTGCAGAGCCACAAGGGCAGCGTCGAATAGATTACGCCCACCGGCCGCAAGCATCGAGAGGTATCCCACGAGCGCGCCCGCAGCCGCCGCTATAAGTTTCCCGTGCTTCCAGCGTTTGCAGATCGCGAAACCGACCCATGCGATCAAGACAACCCACCCGATCGGCATCCTGCCAAGCCAAATAACGACACTGGCAACTAGAAAAAGAGGCGCGACCTCGAGGAAATACCACTGCATACGCGCAATGGTTTTCACGAGGACGTTGGACAGGCTCGGCCATCGCATTGGTGGGAGTTCGAGATAGAATGGCGCGGTCTTTCCTGGAGTGAGTTTGGCCGCGAAGAAGCCTGCCAGGAGGAAGACCCCGGTCATGATCAACGCCCACGCAATCAAGAGCGGCGATATGGTCAGAAAGCCAACGGTGAGAGTGCTCATCGAGGCGAGCAACCCGGTGACGACGGCGAGTTGTGCCGTGCATGGAATTGCGAGGCTAAGCAGGAACGTAGCGATCACGCGCTCACGTTTTGTTTCGAGAATACGGGTCACAACCGTCGCCATCGTGTCGCACCCGAATCCGAGAACGATCGGAATAACTCCGCGGCCGTTGAGCCCGATCTTCTTGAACAACCGGTCCACAAGCAACGCAAGCCTTGGCAGGTAGCCCGAGTCTTCGAGGACGCTGAAAACCAGGAAAAAAGACGCGATGATGGGCAGTATGAGGGCGACCGCGTAGGTAACACCGAGGGTCCAGACGCCGTACTCGCCAACCAATAACTCGAAAATCGGCGAGCCCTCGGGCGCGAACGCTCCCACCAAGTTGGTGATGAACGGGTTAATAATATTGTCGAACATGTCCTCTTCGATCAGGCCGACCAGCGTCCCCGCCCCGAATACTCCAACGAACTGGTAAAGGCCAAGGTAAAGGACGATGAGGAGGATGGGGAAACCCGTGAACGGATTGCTGCAGAGCATGCCTAGCCTTGTCGACCAGGAGGACGGTCGTCTCGCCGACTCCATGATGGTCGCCGTAGCAAGTTCGGTGGCCTTATCTTGACGGGCGAGAATCAGCTGATAGGTGAGGGGAATGGTAGGGCAAAAGGGGGCCCTGGCGATCATGTCGCGGACGCGGCTTTCCGATTCCTCTCCCTCTTGCAGTCCGACGCGATCAAGGATTTCTTGGTCACCCTGAAGGCAAAGGAGGGCCACGCTCCTTGAGGCCAAACCGTAATCGCCGGCTCTCAGTAGGGACTGGATCTCGCTTATAGCCGACTCGACCTCGTCGGAGTAGGAGAGTAAGCCTTTAGCCACCTAACTGACCGTGAACCACGTCTCGTAGCACATCGATTCCGCGGCCGTGGAGGCACGCCGCAGGGACAACGGGGATGCCGAGCCGATTCTGCAGTTCGATGGCGTCGATCCGCAGACCGTGCTTTTCAGCCTCGTCCATCATGTTCATCACCAAGACGACCGCAAAGCCGGCCTCGATCAGCTGGAGCGTGAGGGGCAGCATCCGCTGCAGGTTCTTCGCGTCCACAACGTGGATGACGAGGTCGGGGCGCTCTTCCATAAGAAGCTTCCGCGAAACCCGCTCCTCCTCCGTAATGGGCGACATCGAATACATTCCAGGCGTGTCGACCACGGTAAATCGTTTGCGATATGCGCTGGCGGTCCCTTTGGAGACCTCGACCGTTGTCCCGGGATAGTTCGAAACGGTAACGTATCGGCCAGTGAGTCTATTAAAAAGAACGCTCTTGCCTACGTTCGGGTTGCCCACGATAGCGACAAGAGACGCCTTTTGAGAGTTGGCGATAGCTGCCATACGCCTGAGTTATACCCAAGAGCAAAGAGTTTTGTCTGGCTAAGTATCTTTTTCTTTTTGACGAGGCAAAAATAATTGTTGAATGAGCCATAGCAAGCCTCGAAAACCCATTTGGCCCTCGACGCGGCGCAACCGTGGAGGCCAGCCGAGGAGCGACATCGGCGAGCTGGAAGCCGAACTAACGGCCGCCGAACGCGCGTTGCGGGAGCACGACGCCGTGGTCGACGCCTTGGAACAGATTGCGCTGGTTTTCGAACTCAAAGAGCCTGGGCCCCAGATGATGTTCGACATCACCGAGATCGCCCGAAAGGTGACGAGAACGGACGCTGCCCAGATATTCCTGCTCGATTCGGACGAGCAGACCCTCACCCTCGCCGCTGATACGTTCGCGCCCGAAAAGGCGGGCCGCGTTTCGGTGCACGTCGGCCAAGGGCTCACCGGATGGGCGGCCGAGCATAAAAAGGCGGTCGAGGTCAGCCGAGAGCCCTGGAATGATCCCAGGTACATCGATTATCCGGGTCTTGACGAGCGAGACTTTCAAAGCCTTCTATGCGTGCCCCTCATCGCTGGTGGAGAGCTTGTGGGCGTCGTAAACGTCCGCACTCGGCGCGCCTACACGTACGCGAACAATGAGGCGCGCATCTTGGCTCGCATCGCGGAGGAAGTTGGCCGGGCGATTCGGCACCACTCTCGGGTGGCATCTCTCGAAACCAAGGCGATGCGATACGAGGCGATCACGGAGGTGTCGCAACTCATCGCCGGTAGCCCGTATTTGGAGGAAATTCTTCAACTCCTCGTGAGCTTCACCGCAGAGCGGCTGAACTATAAGGTCGTCACCGTCCGGCTTCTCGACGAGGCGCGGGGCGAACTGGTGTTGCGAGCTACACAGTCAGAAAGCTGGGCCTATCGTAGGAAGCCCAGCATTCGGGTTGGGGAAAGTTTTGCGGGTAAGGCGGTCTTGGAAAAGAAAATATTGACCTCCGAGGACGTAACGGTGTCGCCGGATTACATCGGCGCAGACCTGGCGGTCGAGCAAGGGCTGATGTCGATGGTCTGCGTTCCATTGATGATCCACGACAACGCCATTGGGGTGATGACCTGCTACACGGAAGACAAGCACCAGTTCTCGCGAGTTGAGCTTTCGGCCCTCGAAGCGCTTGCCAAACAGGCGGCGGTGGCGATCGAGCATGCGAAGCTGCAGGTCCGGACGACCCTGATGCAGGAGATGCACCACCGGGTGAAGAACAGCCTTCAGCAGATCGTCAGCCTCCTACGGCTGCAACTGTCGGAGGCTCCGCACAGGAGCGTCACCGAGGTAATCAACGACAGTTTGTCGAGGATACTCGCCATCGCAAATGTTCACGACCTTCTGTCCAGGGAAGATCTGGATCGTGTAGGGATGCGAACTCTTGCCGAAACCTTGGCGGCGCACCACCAGCAGTCGCTGGCTCACCCGGACCGAAATATTCAAATCAGCGTTAGCGGAGCGAATTTCGCGCTCAGCGTTACGCAGGCCACGCAGGTGGCGATCATATTGAACGAGCTGATCCAGAACGCCGTGGATCATGGATTCTCGAAGCATGAAGAGGGGAATGTTCAGGTCGAGGTGCTGTCCGAAAAAGACAACATGATCATTCGGGTTTCTAATTCCGGCGATAAACTGCCCGAAGATTTCGATCTCGCGGTGGACAGCCATTTGGGTCTCAAGATCGTCAACAATCTCGCTAAAGCGATCGGCGGCATATTTATTATGGAAATGCGCTATAAATGGGTCGTCGCCGAAGTGATTTTTCCAAGAGACGTTGCAGAACTCGGTTAGTCTACGACCTGGACTTCGACGGGCGGCACGATGCCCGCATCGGCCCCCATTTTCAGCAAGAGCTTGATCGCCTCGATGCCTTCGTCGCCCATATCGAGGGTACGTTCGTTCACATACATGCCGACGAATTCGTCGCTCGTCTCCACGTCCTTTCCGCGCGCGAATTGCAGGGCGTATTGGAGCGCTGTTTCTCTATTTTGGAGCCCCGCTTTGATGCTTTCACGCATGACCCGGCTTAATTCCTTGACGGCTTCTTCGCCGAGGTCTCTTCTCACGACATTTACGCCGAGGGGAAGCGGAAGGCCTGTCTTTTCTTTCCACCATTTACCGAAATCGGCGATTTGGACGAGCCCTTCCCTTTCCCATGTAAGTTGGCCTTCGTGGATGATTAAGCCAGCTTCGTACTGTCCGGATTTTACGGCCGGCATGATTTCGTCGAAAGGAACGACGGCCACCTTGGCCTCCGGCAAGAATATATTGAGTTGAAGGTACGCGCTGGTCAATTTTCCGGGTACGGCGATTACGGTATTTCGCAACTGCTCCATCGTGAGGGACTCTCTGGCGATGATCATCGGGCCATAGTCTTCACCGAAGCTGCCCCCATGTCGAAGGAGGGCGTACTTATCCGCGACGTGGGCGAACGTATGAACTGAAATGGCGGTCGACTCGAGGCGCCCTTCGAGAGCCCATTCGTTCAGGGTTTGAATATCCCGCAAAATGTGCTCAAATTCGTAATCCGACTCGACCGTGCCGCTTGCCAGGCCCCAAAACATGAAAGCATCGTCGCTGTCGGGGCTATGTCCGAGCCGAATTTGCGTCTTCGTCATATGCGATGAGGTTACCCTTGCGGGGCATACTACGGCGATGTCGGCCGTCCATGCCACCCAGCTTCAGGTATCGACCCAAGGGCTCATCCTGCCCAACGGGTTGCGAATCGCTTCGGTGAACGTTGTGCTGCCGATGCCGGTCGTGCAGATCAACCCTTTCTTCCTCCCTGAGGGAACGACGGTCGATCTCGACGCAGTTATCGAGGCAGCGGATATCGAGGCGTACCTGAACAAGAGGCAGCCCAGCGGAATGACGAACTTCTCCGTGAAGGCCGAGAACGGCGTTCTCACCGTGGTGGCTATCGCGAAAGTGATTGTTTCCGTGCAGGTCGGCGCCGAGGGAACGTTAGAATTCTCGGCCGGAAAACTGAACTTCATTCCCAAGCGGGCCGAGGTCGGCGGTGTAAAAATGCCGTCCGGCATGATGCGCGACCAACTTAATAAGGTGAACCCAATAATCGACACCACCGGGTACCCCGTCGACGCGACCGTGAAGTCCATCAAGGTCGGCGATGGGGTTGTCAAACTCTCCGGGAGGACAGTTGTAACTGCGCCCATCCCCAGGCGCGAGCCTTAGATACCGATTTCGCCTCGCAACAGCCGCTCCAGCTTTCGCTGTGAGTCGCCGTACTTCGCCCAGTCGCCGGCCCTGAGGGCCGTCTTGCCCTCCTCCATGAGTTGAAGGGCCCTTTGGGCAGCGCCTCCTGATAGGACACCTTCCTTTTGCGCGGGCTCGTCCGGGGAATCGGGCTTAGGCGCTTCGCCACCCATGAGTAGGTCGAGCGCGCGTGCATAGCTCTCGGCGAACACGATTTTGTTGCTGAACGCCAATACTATGAGCTTCAGCTCCGGAAGCGGACGGATACCTTGCTGGCTGGAGACCAGGAATAGGGTTTTCACATACATGACGCTCTGGCCGATCGGCACGACAAGCAGGTTTCCATGGATGATTTCGCTGCCGACCTGGCCGATCAGGGTTGTCTTTTGGCTCAGGTTCAGGTCGGTTTGAAAGCTTGCTTCTTGCTGCGCCGGCCCGTTGATGTTCTTATCCCTTGGGAACCGAAACAGGTCGAGCTTTCCGTAGTCGTCGGCGTCGCAGTGGGCAGCAAGCCAACCGATCATGTTCGGCCGGTCTCTTGGAGTGAACGGCAAGATGAGCAGGAATCCGTCCTTAGCTTCGTTCGGAAGGCGCATCTGGACGTAATAAGGGCTCATTTGGGCGGAGCCGCCGGACTGCGCGGATTGATCGGGCATTTGCCACGCATCCTCGTTACGGAAGAACTTTTGTGCTTCTTTGGCCGGGTCCTTGTCGAGGGGATGATAAAGCGTTAGCTGCAAGCTCTGCAGCGAGAACAAATCTTCCGGATATCGAAAATGCTCCCGAATGCCCGTAGGTGCTGTGGATGCGGGTTGCATCATTCCAGGATAAATCTTGTCGTAAGCCTTTATTATCGGATCAACCGCATCCGTTTGATATGCCTTCCACTCACCGGTATAGGCGTCGATCGTCAGCTTAATGCTATTCCGAACATAATTAAGCCTCTTTTGGCCCAGTATCGAAAGTGCGCTATACGGAATTGTGTCGGTCGTTGTGTAACCATCCAGTATCCATATTAACCTTCCATCAACGATTGTGATATACGGGTCGTAGTCCCAGTGTAAATAAGGGAACAGTTTTCGAGCCCTTTCATGGACGCTTCGATGGTAAAGGAGCCGTGTTTCGTTTGTTATTGCGTCGCTGAAGAGGATGTCTTTGTCCCCCAGGACAAGCGAATACACGAGCTTGGGCCAGGCCCCTGAGATCGGAATGCCGCCGTCGTGGGTCCATCGGTGTTCCGCCTCGCCCGACTCGGAATAGTCGAACTCGGGGAGCTTAGAACGAACCAGAACGTATTGATCCGATGCCATGCCCTCTTCGCCTTGCGGATCGCTGTAGTAGATTCTCGGTTCCTTGAGGAGCAGCTCTTTCGCGCCTTGAGGCGGAATGTCGCTTAACAGGAAAACAGGCTTACCGGATTGAGTGGATTCATTGACCGGGACAGCCACCGCGCCGTTTCCGTGTGTATATTGCAAATGGGTATTTTGCCAATTGCGGCGGTTGGCGTCCAATTTATTAATGGTGAGGTCTCTTGCTCCAAGCATAAGCATCCGTTGGGCGCCGTTTATCGTGTAGCGATCGACGTCGATATCTTGGAATGAATAATAATCGCGGAGCGATTGCAAATTATTGACGGTCAGTTGCAATATGCGCGGATCCCACAAGCGCATATTTTGCAGGGTGACTTCCGCCGCCTTCATGGCCCCCGCAGTGGGTTGGACTTCAATTGGGAACGGGAGGCTGCGTATCTTGTCGAGACCGTAGGCCCAGCGCGTCGCCTCTAGCGCACGCCGTATATAGGGCTCTTGGAGCGTTAGCGCATTTGGGTTAACTTTATATGATTGTATGAAATTCGGCCAGATGAGGACACCGACCACGTAGATGGCCGCCGTAATTCCTACGGCGACAGCGATCGCCGCGTAGGGCTTCCAAAGCTTTGAATTCAAGAGAGCTACCGCGGCAGAAATCCAAAGCGCGAAACAAACGATCGTTTGTGCGCCGAGCTTTTGGAGGTCAGTGTAGCCAGCGCCTGTGAACTTATCGGAAATGGCGGTTGCAGCGTCGTACCGATTCAGCCATAGCGTCACACCCATAAGCACGAGAACGATGGAGGCCATGACCGTAAGATGTGCGCGAACCGACGGCATCGCCACGGGCATCTTTGCCAACTTCGCCATCAGCGGCAGGCCGAAATAGGTGCCTACAATTGCAAGTCCACAGAGAATAGACAAACCGAAGAGCCATCCGACGACAGCCTTAAAAAATGGCAACTGGAATACAAAGAACGCATAATCTCTACCGAATATCGGATCGATTTTCCCAAATGTAACCGGATTCTGAAACAGGAGCCATAAATTCCATTGCTCGGCCAAAGAAAAACCGAACATTATTCCGATTACGGGCGCGGCGATTTTTACGATGCTCGCGGTACGCTGCTGCGTCCAGCTCAGCATTCCTGCAACCGTCCTCTCAGAAAGTGATTCCGGCCGCCGCCCAAAGATCATCGAAGAGCCTAAAGCGTATCGAATACTGAAATAGAGTGCGGCTGCGCTGGCCAGCAGTCCCACAACAAATAAAACCGCCCTGGTCCGCAATGCGATCGAGAAGACGGCCGGAGCCTTGCCATCGTGCAAGTACCACCAGTAGTCCGCCTGCAGGCGGAACAAGGAGGATCCGAATGTCAGCAGTCCGAACAGCAGACCCAACAGAATGGCCCAACGAATGAATCGTGCGCGCGCTTCGTCGGAAAGGCCGGTCTCGGGATACGACATCGATTGTCAGTCTACACGTTACTAACTGCTGGCGCTCGTGTAGTGCCTCAAAGCGAACCGCCAGAACAGCCGGCTGATGAGGAGAAATCCGAGCGCCCAGGCGACGGCATAAATGACGAAACCGGGCGGACGCCCTCCAAGCAACGCCCGAGCCGGCTCGGTTGCAATCAAGGCCAGCGGAAGGCCGTAGGTCAGGAACTTGCGCACGGGCGCCGTGTAAATATCGGTAGGAAAGCGAGCAACCGTAAAGACCGTTTCGCCGAGAACCCAAAGATTGTCGACGCGGACGAGCCAGATTCCGAGAGTCATCAGCATCAACTCGAACGAATAGAAAGTCGCAATGGCGCAGGCGACAAACAGCACGTAGACCAAAACCTCCGTGAAGCTCGGGACATGGCTGCTCATTCTGAGCCCCACGAATACCATCGCGATTCCGACCAGAAACGTGCCGATTTCGTCGAAGTTGAATTTCCTGATGCTGACCAGCAGCTGGCTGTCGACGGGCTTAACGATATCAAAATCCAAAGTGCCTTTCCTGACTTTCTCCGGCAGCTCCTGCAAGTTGCTCGAAAAGATAGCGGCAACGAAAGCTGCCATCAGAAAGACTGTCGCAACCAGCACGTAGCTATTACCTTCGGACCAGTTCGCCACCCTGTCGGTGTTTCGGTAAATGACTTTGAGGATGAGGATGAAGAACATCATCCAGACGATGTTCTGTATAATTTTTGCGAAAAAATTGGTCCTAAACTCGAGTTCTCGCTGAAAGCTCGACAGAAAGAACTGCTTATATATCCGCCAATTTCGCACTGTTAAGGTTCCCCTATATCCTCGGGTATGTCGGCCCGAACGTCCATTTCTACGCCGGTTACAGGGTGCCTTAGAATGAGTCTGGCTGCGTGCAGCGCTTGCCGCACATGGCCTGGCCACGTGATCCCATACACTTGGTCGCCCAGCACGGGCAGTCCCACCGAGCTCAAATGTACTCTAATTTGGTGGGTTCGGCCGGTGTCTAGGCGGCACTCCAGTTCGGTTATGCCTCGCTTCGACTCCACGACGCGGCAGTGTGTGATCGCCAAGCGGGCATCGAGGGCACTCTGGTGAACCACCGCCATCTTCTTGCGGTTCTTAGGATGACGGCCGAGGCACGAGCGAATGCTGAATTCGGTCTGGTCGGGGACGCCCTTAACCCAGACACGGTAAATGCGCGCGACCTCCTTGTTTTGGATCGCCTCTTGGAGCTTACGGTGGACGGAATCGGACTTTGCGACCAGCATGAGCCCACTTGTGTCCTTGTCGAGGCGGTGGACGATGCCCGGCCTGAACTCGCCGCCAACATTGCTGAGTTCTCCAGAGCGAGCAAGGAGCGCGTGAACCAGCGTGGGAACATTGGAGGAGGCGGAGGGGTGCACGATTAGGGAAGCAGGCTTATTTACCACGAGGAGATGTTCGTCCTCGTAAGCGATGTCGAGATCCATTGGAACCGGCGCCAGGTCTTGCGAAGGCGTCGGTTCGATCGGGCCAATACTTACCTTCATGCCCCGTTCCAGAGGAAATCCCGGCTTCCGGGCGCTGCCGTCGACGCTGACGCGACCCGCCGTGATATGCCCGGCGAGCTTGGTCCGGCTGTGCTCGGGCAGGTGTCGCTTGAGGAACAGGTCGAGCCTTTCCTTCCGATCCGCGACGAGTTCCACGGTCGCATTCTGACACGCGGCTAACGGTACACTCGGCTTCGACAAAGCCGTGCAAGACCTAAGCAAATCCAATTGGGGAGCGATGAAACGCTTCCGCCTCATTCTGCGAGAACAGGGAAAGGCCCGCGAGATGGGTGGAGAAGAGATGTCGATTGCCGTCCAAATCGTTTACAACATTTTCATGAACGCACTGGAGGCCGGCGCCAGCGACATCCACCTGCAACCGGAGCGAGACCAACTCAAGATCAGATTCCGCCTTGACGGCGAGCTAACGGACAACGGCCAGCTGCCACCTGAAACCGCCGCAAACGTTTTGGCGAGGATCAAACTGGCGGCAGGCATGCACATCGACGAACGTCGGGAGCCACAAGACGGCCGGGTAGACATGGAGTACGAGACTCGCAAATTAAGTGCAAGATGTTCGGTTATTCCTTCACTTAACGGGGAGAAAGTGGTCCTTAGAATTCTCGACCCTGCAGCGATGCGCGTCGACCTGGCAAAGCTCGGCATGTCGCTCGAGGTTATGGAGAAGTGGTCCAAGGCTCTTGAAAGCCCCTATGGAATGCTTCTCGTCACCGGCCCCACTGGAAGTGGGAAAACTTCAACTTTGTACGCCAGCCTTCAAAATTTCGACCGCCGCAGGCGCAACATTGTAACCGTCGAAGACCCGATCGAATACGAGTTCGCGGACAGCGTCACCCAGGTCCAGGTCACGGAGAAAATGGGATTCCCGAAGGTCATGCGTACCTTTCTACGGCAAGACCCGGACGTTATGATGGTCGGTGAAATCCGTGACCCGGAATCGCTGGACATTGCTATTCAAGCCGCCCTCACCGGCCACCTGGTGCTCACCACCTTACACACCAATAACGCGGTGGAAACGGTCGGACGCATGTTCGACATGAACGCCGAGCCATACCTGGTGTCCGCTGTTACAGTGGCGATCATGGCTCAGAGACTGGTGAGGCTGAACTGCCCTAAGTGCCGTGAGCCATTTACACCGACCGACGACGAATTTGTGTCCTTAGGCTTCGAACCGGGCCAGAAGATCGACGGAACGTTTTTGCGGGGCATCGGATGTTC
>JACDEQ010000047.1 GCA_013816225.1 Armatimonadota bacterium
GCGCTGAACGCCGTAGGTCCGGCAAGTTCCAGCTGCTTTAGCTTGTTCTGGGAACTCGTTTGCCACACGATAACTTCCGCATCGCTCGCCGAGACCAGGGTGCCGGCTGCGGGATCGGACGGATATGCGAGATATCGAACGGCGGCAGTATGCCCCTCCAAGGCGCTTTCGCGGCCATCGAAGAAGACCGGGGATTGTATGCCTGCGAGAGCCGCGACAAGAAGTGGAAGAATCATTATCTCTTTCTGATTTCGTAGCGCACCGTCATGCTGGCCGTGACGGTCACTTGGCCAGGTTCGACGGGCGTGTCCGCCTTCATTGCCGCGAAGGCCTCGCCCCTGTACATCGGCGGAGGCATTACTTGCGCGCCACCCTCAACAACCTCGTAAACTCCGCCCAGCTCGATACCGAGGGCTTTAGCCATAACCTCGGCCTTCTGGCGAGCCTCAGCGGCTGCCTCGCGCAAGGCCTCGAGCCTCGCGGGCGTGTCGTCCTTTACGGAGAAGCCGATATTCTCGATGGTGTTGGCGCCTGAAGCCACTCCTGCATCGATCACTTTCCCAATCAGGCTGAAGTCCTCGACTCTGACGGTCAGTGCGTTTTGCGCCTGGTAGCCGCTGATTCGCATCGGTTCGCCGGGCTTGGGGTTGTCATAAACCGGGTTCAGCATGAGGCGCGAAGTTTGCACATCCTGTTTGTCGATGCCCAGCCTTTGCATTTCGGCGAGAAATTTCTGGATGATCACGTTGGCCTTTTCCTGGGCTTCCCTCGCGTTGGGCGCTTGGGTCATAACGCCGATTCCGACGGTCGCCTGATCCGGGGCAGTCTTCACTTCCGCGGAACCCATGACCGTAAGCAACGGAATCTGCTGTCTATCGCCCTGAGCCATCGCGGCGCTCCCAAACATAGCCAAAGTCAATGCTATAAGTACTCTCGTCATATTTCACCTTGTATCACTAATTTACGCGCACATGGCGCGCGGCGGAACTAAGCAATTTTGGTCCCGCCGCGAGAGTGCCGCGAATTAATAGTTCGGATAGATGCCCTTCTGGCATGAGAACATCGGCCTGCGAAGCGAGCCATAGGCCATCCGTTTGGCGTGGCCGTCTACCCAGATCGTCACCGCCGCCTTCCGGTGCAGTAAGTGGAAGTGCGCTATCAAGTTTTCTTGATTCGGCGGCGAGTCGAACCAATTCGACGGCTGCAAGAAGTTGCAGACGGGCGCTCTGGCCAGGTGCTCCCAACCTACGAGCGTGTAAGCGGGTTCTTCGACATCCGAGCCGGTCGCTCCGATCATGTCGTAGCTGCTGTCAGGCGCATAGCGGAAGACCTTCGATGCCGGGCCGTACTCGTTGTTGCGGGCGCCAGGGTTCTGGTTGTAGTAGCTCGAATCAAACGCCGGGTTAAACCAGTTCGTCGCGTAGGCCATCTGCCACTCGTCCGGCATCATCGGGCACCGCTTGATCTTCTCGTCCTTGATATAGGGATCGATCGCTCCGGGCCGCGGTTTGTTTTCGGCCTTTTCGTAGACGTGGCCCCAGAACCCCCCGTCGAGTCCGAAATTCTTGTTGTCGTACCCCATCCACATTTGTTGATTGGCATAGCCCTGTTGCGGTTGGTAGCTCGACGCGGAAAACCACGTATCGTCGTGGTCGATCAGATACATGTGCATAGCCTTTCCGATTTGCTGGAAATGGGTGGTACACACAATGGTCTTGGCGGAGACCTTCGCCTGGGCGAAGACCGGGAACAGGATGGCGGCAAGAATGGCAATGATCGCAATTACTACAAGTAGTTCGATGAGCGTAAAGGCGCGCTTTACAACTTTCATGACACACCTCCGGTAGCCGTATATATTATAAGGGCTCTGTGAGCCCCAAACGATTATGGCCCGATATCAACACACAAATGCCCAACCCTCAACGTGGATTCCAAAACTTCGCCGCGCTGGTCTGCCTCCTACTTCTTCGGAATACAGGAGTTGACCGGATATTGACGAGGACAGCTAATGTTCAAACACAAGGAGAGTCCACGAAGCAACTCACGCCGTAGCTATTCGTCGCTGCCACGGCTTTAAGCTTCCCTGACCTCTACGAGGATAGCAGAGCGATCGCTCGAGCGGAATCGGTGTCCGACCCGGCCTTTCACCGCGAGCGGGCCGGAGGCGACCGCCAGCCGCATTCTTTCTTCTATAATACGAGGGCCAGGCGCGCCAACCGGAACTCTATATGGTTTTAACGGTTTACAAAGAACCGAACGACGCCGGCGCAAGCGCCGTCTGGAATGGGTTAATCCCCAACTTGGCGACTCATCAGCCAAACCTTGCATTCAGCGGTCTTCCTCTCGGTGCAGCTGTGCGGCGCTGCGCTATGCACGGCATAGACGGTCAACTCGTTGTGAGGGCGTTCCTGACATACAGCGCCAGTGAGCCCCTGAGGGTGGCAGCTCGGACGATAAGATCTTGTGTGAAGGTGTTGCGCGGCGGACCTTGGCGTTGCCTCGGCCTGCAGGCGCAGGCTGCGAAGAATATCAACACAAACGGCACCCCGGTCGGTTCGGTCACCGGTCCGAGGGCTGAACGGCTCGTCGATATCGTCGGCTACTGCAAAGCGCCTAGCTTAGAGCTAACGACTAATCAGCGACTCGGGACAGCGAGCTTTACGCAAGGCAGCGAGCAGGTCATCATCCCCTTAGCCGCGCTCAAAATCAAAGACGGCCCGCGCTGGATCGAAACCCGAGACATATCGCTTATCAAGACGGACGCTGGTATGTATCTTATGAAGGCATCCAAGCGACCAGATGATTCGTCAGTTCAGCTGAGAACATTTGCCGCCTTCCTAGCAGCAGCAAAGGCCGCGTCGAAGTCGGGAAGGTCCACGATTTCGGAGACGTACTCAGCGTACGCAATCATGCCGCTCGGGTCAACCACGAACACCGATCGCGCGAGCTGCCGAAGGGGCGGAATGAGCACACCATAGGCGCGGCCGAAAGAAGTCTCCAGGTGATCGCTCGCAAATTCGATCTTGTTTGCCCCTGCTTCCTCGCCAAACCGTGCTTGGGCCTGCGGCAGGTCGGTGCTCACGTTCAAGACCTTGACCGAGTCCGGCAGGCTGCTCGCTTCTTCGTTGAAGCGCTTGGCCATGGTGGCGCACACACTAGTCTCGATGGAAGGCGTCACCGAAAGGATCAGGGTCTTCCCCGCATAATCCGCGAGAGTGCACGGAACGATCCCATTTGCGGTCGCTTGTTTAAGTTCGAAATCGGGCGCCTTGTCGCCGGCGTGCAATTCGTCGCCCTCGACGGGTACGGGGCTGCCTTTTGTTGTAACGGTTCGCATAATCGGTCTCCTTCAATAATCGATGAGTGCGTTGATCTCGTAGCCTCTAAGCGTGTGCCTTCCGGGCAAAAAAGTGAGCTCGACAAGAAAGCTGAAACCGGCGATAGTCGCGCCGCACTTCTCGACCAACCGTGCGGTCGCCATCGCGGTGCCGCCCGTCGCCAGCAAGTCGTCGACAACGAGCACTCGGTCACCGGTCGCGACGGCATCCTTATGGATCTCCACAGTGTTGGTCCCGTACTCGAGGGCGTACTCCTCGGCGATGGTGTCGTAGGGCAGCTTTCCGAGCTTTCGGATCAAGCTGAGCGGAAGGCCGAGCCTCAAGGCTATTGGGGCTGCGAAGATGAAGCCGCGCGACTCGATCCCAACGATGACCGTCGGCTTCAGCTGCTCCACAGCCTTCGCCATCAGTTCGATCACCTCGCAAAACGACTGCGGATGCTGCAGAACCGGGGTGATATCTTTGAATACGATGCCCGGTTTCGGAAAGTCGTGGATGTCGCGGATGAATGCCTTGGCTAGCAGTTCGCTCATGTCGTGGCAGACTATACCTTCGCCATCCGGCGTTACATAAAAGTGCTACAATCGTCAAGTTAACGCCGAGTTAACGAAACAAATTGAGTCTTAAGTCACGTCGAACAGTGACGAGCGCAAAAGTATCGGAGCAGGCCCTAATGGAAGTCACAGCGAAGGTCAGTACACACCAAGGCGTTTATTCAGACGCCAGGATCGAGGAAGCCAAACTCGTCTACCGTATCCGCCAAGGAGACGATATGGCCCTCCGGCAAGTAATCGACCGGCACCGAGTTAGGCTCATCCGCACCGCGTGCAACATTCTGCGCGACGCAATGGAAGCTGAAGACGTGGCCCAGGAGGCCTTTCTCAAAGCCTTCCGCGAACTCCACCGCCTTCGCGACGACCGCGCCTTTGCCTCCTTCATTTACCGAATTTGCGTCCGGCTTTGCGTCGACCGACTGCGACTCAAGCGCGCTGAGCCCTCGGCTCTTGAACCTGCAGACCTGACCCCTTCGGGTTCGATCGAGAACCGTGTGCTCATCGAAAAACTTTTAGCGAAACTTCCTGCCGATTTGCGTACTACCCTCGTCTTAAGGGAGATGGAGCAGTTGAGCTACGAAGAAGTTGCACAAGTGATGGAGGTGCCCGTTGGCACCGTCCGATCACGCCTGCACACCGCGCGGGAGCGATTCCGGGCACTTTGGATAGCTGCCAACGAATAAAGATTGAGATGTTCTCGCGTTATGCTTGCAAACGATACAGAAGACTCCGCCTAGACTCTGAGGACGGTGTCCTGAGCAGTCGCGCGCTTCGATTCCTCGCAGTCCACTCACAAGCCTGCGGCGAGTGCCTGTTTTACGATGTCGAGATTTCAGACATGAGCGCGGCGATTCGCTCCGCTGCTTTGGAGCACGAGGGCGGGCCCGAATTCGGCGCGGCTACGCTGCGAGTGGTTCTTGCCGACCGGCAAAAGCGCAGAACGCCTACGCTCAAACCAATCTTTGCCGGCGCGGCAACCGCCGTCATCGCGGTTGGGGCCATCCTGCAACTGCTGAGTGCATCTTTGAACACGACGGCTTCGCCCATCGGAGAGGCCCAGCGGCCATTGCGTCAGGACATACCACTCGAAATCGATATGCCGGGGACATTTAACCTCTTCGACACGCCGAGCCGCATGGTTCGGGATCCGAAACCTTTCGACGCTTAACTCCCAATGACAGTTGGGCAAAGGCTTTTTCTTGGATTCGTCCTCGGAGGAGTCCTCACCTTGCTGATCCATCCGAGTTCCAGATTGCTGATGGTTTATTCCATGCGGCCGGACAACGTTCGCTCCGCGCTAGAAGCAAACCCGCTGGCTTCGGAGCCGCTGGAGTTGTTTCCTCCCACGCGCGTGGAAACGATGTCCGAGTTCGACAGGTTCTTAACCGCGTATCGTATCGCGCGTAGAATCAATCAACCCACCGTCACTCCGGCTCCTGCGGACATCATCGTGGCCTCCAGATTCGCGAACCAGGCTGGAATGAAAGAACCCGACAACGCTTACTGGCCGCAATTCGAAGCTGTCCTCTCTACCCTAGCAAATGACGAAGCCAAGTCGTTGAAGGCATGGAGAATCGCGACGACAAAGACAGGCTGGAATGCTGGGGAACGGGAAATAATCGGCCGGTTGTGGGGAGATATAAGCGCCCGCGACGGTATCGACCTCGCCTGGCAAGGAATGCTCGCGCTGGGGCACGCATCTCACGAGCCTGCGACGCTGATTGCAGGGAAAATTGAAGCGCTTTCGAGATCGAGTCTCGCCGCGCGATTCTACACTTCGGCCAACGCTGCTCTTATCCTAAACGGAACACGCTCTTTCGATTCGGGAAACAAGGCTGCCGCTATGTCGAATTTTGCCGTTTTTGGGACCGAGACGCCGCAGCGATCGCTTCACCGACGTGCAATCCAGACAATTCGAAGTGCATTCCCCGCAACTGTGTACAAGGAGCTTGGAAAACCGGCATCGAGAATTGCGCGCCGGAGCCTGCAAGCGGTCGAAAGTTGGGAGGCTTATATCCAACCCGGACAAGCTCTCATGAATACCGAAAAGAGGCGGATACGAATCGAATCCGTGCTCACGGCGTGTTTGCCATCAGGGGTCTTTTCGGCGGCATTAATAATGGCCGCCGTGGCAATGATCGGGACGCTTGTCGCCGAACTCTTCCACGGTGTTCTTCACCCCAATTCAAGACTGATCTATGGGCTCGGAGTGGCGGGCGCATTATTCGTATACTGGCAATCATCCGCCCTCCTCCTCGCCTTGTGGGTTCTCGCGCTCGGACTCCTGATGGGGTTGCCGCTCGACGTGGCAAAAGCTGCGCCGGTGCACTGGAATCCCTTAAATCATGCGACTATACGCGCCATTTCGATCATTGTGCTCGTCCTGTTCACCGTTTGGATACTTGTCGCCTCGGCCCCGATTCAATACTTCGGACAGAACCGAGTTGCCCCTAGCGCTTACGTCGGGCTAGCTTGCGTGATGCTGAGCATGATCCTTCCCTGTGCCGCCGTTTGGGCCAGACTGAAGAAGAGGCCGATATTAAAAACCGTCGGCGAGTCATTACGCCAAGTTGGCTTGTTCGGCGCACTCGCAGGCCTCGCGGCATCGGTCATCCTCGCTCCAATCGCGATATACCGAGACGCCCGAAATCGCCAATTGATCGAAAGATGGATACAGAATGAACCGGCGACTTTCCCCGTGGAGCAACCTTGATCGCAGCGATGGAAGGGTTCAAGCAGCAGCGGGGCGACCTCTTTGCGGACTTGCGGGCGAACCCCTCCGGAGAGAAGTGGTGCAAAGGCCACACCGCTCTCGCAGACGCCGCGGTTCAAGGAATTTACGACGACATTATAGCCGGAGCACCCGTGGCGGTCGTTGCAGTCGGCGGCTACGGAAGGCAGGAGGTCGCCCCTCGGAGCGATCTGGACCTGACCTTCATTCCCCTCGATGAACACGATCCGAAGAACGATGAGGCCGTGCGCGCCCTATTCAAAAGAATCATCGACGCCTTCGAAGCCCTTGAATGGCCCGTGTCCTACGCTTACCGCCTGATATCCGACGCCCCGGCCCTCGACGACAAGACCCGCACCGGCCTATTGGATGCGCGGCTCGTCGCGGGTGAGCAAGATGCCCTCGATCGCTTTCTGGAATCGTATTGGGCAAGCTTCCCCACCGCGGAGTTTCTGATCAGTAAATTCAAGGAAAGGGCCGACCGACGCCGGCGTTGGCATGACACACCCCGCGTCGTCGAATTTCATCTTCAGGAAGGCGCGGGTGGACTACGAGAAATTCAGTGTGCTCAATGGTTCGATGTTGCATTGGGTTTGGGCCTCCAGGCTGACACTTCGGTGGCCCGCGAGACCCTGTTACAGGTACGCAACGTTCTCCACTTGGTTACCGGCCGCAAAGAGGACCGGCTCCTGCGAACCCGGAGTTCGGAGGTCGCAAATGTGCTGAACGCCGATCCCAACGATGTTCGCGAGCTGGTGATGGCCGCCGGCGAGGAGATTGCTCGGGAATGGGATCGCGCCGTTTACCACGCGTGCCGCGCTACCTTCCAGCTCAGCGCGGGCGTTCGGGCAAAGGACGGCAAATGCTTCTTCCGAGCGGAAGCCTCGCTCGCCGAAGCTGCGGTCGGTGTTTGTAGAGCGACCGAGCTGGGTCTCCGGGTCGAACGAGCAGCGATATCGCCCGATCTCGGCGACGCGGCGCTTATCACGGACTGTTTGGCCGCCGGAATATCCGCGCTGCGCTCCCTCGATCGGGCAGGTCTACTGGACGCGCTCCTGCCTGAGTTCGCCGCCAGCAAGCATCTGTTGCCACGCGATTCCGTGCACGAGTTTTCGGTTGGCGAACACTCGATACGCGTCGTTGGTGCGCTCGACCTAATGCGCGCGGATAAGGAGTTCGACGCCGCCTGGGGTGACGTAGCGAACCAGCGGCCGCTCTATCTAGCAGCACTCGCGCACGATTTGGGCAAGGTCGATCCGGACAAGCCGCACAGCGAGGTGGGCGCGAACCTAGCCGATGCCATCTGCTCCAGACTTCGCATGGGAGACGCCGAGAGACTGACAACCGTCTGGCTGGTTCGCCATCATCTGACCCTTGCGCAAATCGCGCGCACTCATGACCTCGGGCAGCCCGGCGCCGCATTGGAACTCGCTCGTCTGTGCGAACGCCAAGACCGCCTCGCCATGCTCTACCTCCTGACGGTGGCCGACGTCAGCAGCGTCGCGGAAGGCGTGTGGTCTCCTCAAATGGCGTCGGCCATTAATGAGTTATATGCTCAAACAAAAACCGCCATTGGCCTTGAAGTGACTCCTGCCGACCCCGCGGTGTACCGGAGCGCTGCCATTCGGCGCGTCCAGAGCGCGTCGATCGGCAAGGATACCGAGGCCTTGATCGAAAGTATGCCCACCCACTACCTGCTCGCAACACCCAAGGAGTCCCTTCCGCTCCACGCGGATTACCTGTCCCGGGCGAGATCAGGCGGGACTGTCGTCGAGTTCCACAACAATCTCGAAAGCCGCACGACCGACATTACGGTTTGTCGCCTCGACCTGCCCGAGCCCGGACTGCTAAGCCGCATATTGGGAGTCGTTTATGCGTTCGACGTGGCCCTGCACGGCTTGCGGGCAGCTTCGACGACCCATGGCGAACCCATTGCGTTAGACGTTCTGGCTACGTCGTTCCAGCGCGAAGCCCTACCTGCCTCTCTTTCCAGTTTTGTCGCCGCCGCAATGCGTGAATGCTTGGGAGAACCGGGCAAGCTCGACGAACTCCTGCGCGAGCATGGCAAGGATCCGGACCAGCGGCAGGAAATGTTGACCCATCGATTTTTTGAAGGAGATCTCGGAATCTTGGAGGTCGAGACCCCTCCCGGCAGAGGCATGCCATTCCGCGTAACCAAAACGCTCGCAGAATTAGGGTGGAACGTGCACGTTGCCCGGATCGGGCAATGGGGGGGCCGAGCGGTCGGCCGTTTTTACCTCGACTTGCCCGGCGGTGTCCTGACATCGGGAATGGTCGATTCGGCCCTAGCCGGTGGCGGTCCGTAGGTATAGTCCAACCTCTGAAATGAAACTTCTGATATTCGGCTGCGGACGCACAGGAGCCGCCTTGGCAATTACTATGGCGAGGCGCGGCCATGAAGTCACGATGATAGAACAGGATCCCAATGCTCTGACCCGCTTGGGCCAGGACCACGGCTGCAAGACCATTTTGGGGGATGGTTTGAACGACGATGTGCTCGAAAAGGCAGGGATCAAAGATGCCGAGGCTTTCGTCACGACGACACGAGGCGACAACACCAACCTGATGGCCGCTCAGATCGCTCAAACGCGCTACAAAGTGCCCAAGGTCTGCGCCAAGGTGAATGACCCGTTTCGGGCGGCGGAATACACCAAGATGGGCGTCATGTGCATCACGCCGAACCTCCTGACCGCCGGAATGATGCGCAACTGGCTGATGGAAGAGCCGTACGGCCCGATCGATACCTTCAACCATCACGACGAGGGGGCTAGATAGCATGTACGTAATTATCGTCGGAGGCGGCAATGTCGGAACGTACCTTACGCACAGGCTCATCGAATCTGGGCACGAAGCGCTGCTACTCGAGAAGGATCCGGCACAATTGGTAAAACTCGAGAATATCCTCGATCGCGCCGTCGCGCTCGGCGACGGATGCGAAGCTCAAGTGCAGAAGGAGACCGGCTTCGAGCGGGCGGACGTCGTTGCCGCGGTCACCGGCGAAGACGAAGACAACTTGATCGTTTGTCAGATGGCAATGAGAACGTGGGGAGTAGAGCGAACGGTCGCACGCGTAAACGACCCCCGCCATGTTACGCTCTTTACCGAGCTAGGCGTCTCGGGAGTTGTGAGCGCGACGAATATCCTTTACAACTTGGTCGAACAAGAGATTTCGTTGGGCGCGGTGATTCCGCTGGCCGCACTCAGACGAGGCAACATCGAAGTCGTGGAAGCGACTCTCACATCGCGGTCGCCATCCGTAGGAAAGCGGATCAAAGAGCTCACCCTTCCGCCGAAGAGCAATGTGGTGTGGGTTTTGCGCGGTGAGGAGGGCCACCTCGTCGACGGCGAAACCGTTCTGCAGACAGGCGACCTCGTTGTCGCTCTGGTACCGACGGAGCATGAGGCGCTGCTTCGGGATGTCCTCTAGTCCAGCAATCGCCCGATGTCGAGGTAAGTAACGCTGATAAAGAGGATGCCGATCATCACGATCCCCACCACGCCGAGCACTTCTTGAGTTCGCAAGGACAGTCGCCGGCCGCCACGAAGGGCCTCGACCAATACAACCATCAGCTGGCCGCCATCCATGAGCGGAATAGGCAGCAGGTTGATCAGGCCAAGCGACACGCTAATGAGCGCAGCGATAGAGATGAAGTAAGGCACCCCATACTCCACCGCTTGGCCCGCGGCTTTGCCGATTGAGATAATTCCGCCCGCCTCTTTCTTCAGCCGGGCCGGGTTAGTAAGCACTTTCGCCGTCTCGGTGACGATCATCTTGGTGTTGTCGAGGGCCACCGCCGCTGCTTCCCCTAAACCGACGGGAACCGAAGGCGCGGGCTTGACACCGAGTTGAAACTGCTTGGCGGGAAGGTCCTTCACTCCGGGATCATCTTTGAATTCTTGCGGGATTTGGACCTTTTCGTAAGTCGGAGAAACAGGTACTTGAAGCCGGCGCGAAGCCCGCTCAACAGTGAGGCTCAGTTCCTTGCCTTTGGATTCCTGGACCAACCCTCTGATTTCGGTGAACCGCTCGATCGGTTTGGCGTCAACGGCGACAATCTTGTCACCAGCCCTTAGGCCCGCCTTATCGGCTGCCGATCCACCCGACACTTCGCCGATGACCGGCGCGTCCTTGCGCCCAAACGCAGCGATCTCGCCGAAGAAGAACACGTAGCCGAAGAGGATGCTGAACAAGGGGCCCGCGAACAGAACGAGCGCCCGAGAACCGAGGCCACGCGAATAGAAGCCTCGCGAAATCGAGGTTTCGCTACCGTCGGGTTTGGGTTCCATACCCTTGATCCTTACGAAACCGCCAAGAGGGATCGCTCTGAGACAATACTCGGTGCCCTTGCTGCACTTGGTGCAGAAAACCTTCTTACCGAAGCCGACTGCAAATTCTTCTACCTCCATTCCGCGCCAGCGGGCGAAAAGGAAATGGCCGAGTTCGTGAACTCCCACCACGATCGTGAAAAGCAGTGCGATGACAAGGATTTGAAGAACAATCAACGAACGAACACCCCGATACTAATTATACGACGCCCGGTTTCGGACCAATAATTCGCGCCAAGTCTCGCGAGCTTCGAGATCCGTGCTCAGAATGCTTTCCAGAGACGGTGTTCCGGACTCGGCCTTGTCTAGCGATCGCTCGACGCAGCGCACGATGTCCATGAAGCCAATCTCGCCTCGTAGAAAAGCATTTGCCGCCACCTCGTTTACAGCGTTCACTCGGGATGGCGCTAGTCCGCCCATTTTGAACGCTTCGCGGGCGAAGCTGGGA
>JACDEQ010000252.1 GCA_013816225.1 Armatimonadota bacterium
CAATACGGCCACTTCGCCAGTGCCGACCTGCATGTGCACATGAATTACGGCGGTCACTATCACAACACTCCTGACAACTTGATCGAACAGGCACGTGCCGAACACCTGGATGCTGTCTATAACCTCATCGTCAACAAGGAAGAGCGCGTTCCCGACGTCTCCCAGTTCACTACCCAGCCGTTGCGCAAGGGCGGCATGCTGCTAATGCAAGGACAGGAATTTCACAGCAGCTATTGGGGCCATCTGGGTCTCCTGGATCTGGACGATCATTTCCTGACCCCCGATTTTTCCGCCTATCGGGAAACCGCCTTGAGCAGCGCCTATCCGCACAATGGCGTGATCGCTGGCCTGGCACATGCGCAACATGGTTTGGTCGGATGTGCGCATCCTTTCGATGAGCCGGTCAATCCCGACAAGGATCTCAAACTCAGCAACGCCTTCCCAGCCGACGTCGCCTTGGGCAACGCCGACTATTACGAGCTGGTGGGTTTCTCCGATCACCGCTCTACCGCAGACATCTGGTATCGCCTGCTCAATCTCGGTTTTCGCGTGCCAGCCGGCGCAGGTACCGATGCGATGACGAACTACGCTTCGTTGCGTGGCCCGGTCGGCATGAATCGGGTATTCATTGCCATTCCGGGCGAGACCACGCCGGAAAAACTGCACTCGGGCCTGAAGCAGGGCCGGACTTTCGTCAGCAATGGCCCCATGCTGGGTCTGGACATGGACGGCAAGCATCCGGGTGATGAGATTACGCTCGCCCAGCCGACGACACTGTCGTACCACGCATCCCTGCGTTCAATCGTGCCAGTCGATCACTTCGAGTTGATCTTCAACGGTCGCGTGATCGCCAGTCATCGTCTTGACGGGGCGCGCACGCAGGCCGATGTCAGCGGCAATATTGAGATTCTTGCCAGTGGTTGGCTGGTCCTGCGCGCCTGGAACGATCACGCCGACCCGAAGGTGCAAGACATCTACCCTTATGCCAGCACCAGCCCGGTCTACGTGACGGTTGATCGGCAGCCGCCCCGCTCGCCGGAGGACGCGACGTATTTTGTCAGCTGGCTCGATCGCGTGATCGCCGACGCAACCGCGCGCAGCGACTACAACAGCGCGCAGGAAAAACAGAACACGTTGCAATACCTGAGCGCGGCACGGACGGTGTTTCAAACACGAACAGAAACAGACCGCTCAAAGGCGCTTCGGTAGTACCGCTGTTTTCCCGAACGCAGTGATCGCTTCAGTCGTGCCCTCGATGATCGCCTCGTCGATAACTTTAGTCCTTCGGAGGGCGGACCTCTGCGATCATCCGGTCCTTCACCGGACGTGTTATGAGTTTTCGCCTGGATAGCCCGCTGATGGACGGCAATACACCGCTGCTTGGTGTCGACGTTTGGGAACATGCCTATTACTTGAACTACCAAAACCGCCGGCCCGATTATATCAAGGCCTGGTGGAATGTGGTAAACTGGCCGGAAGTGAGCCGGCGTTACGAGGGCGGGAAGTAGTTTCGCTTCGCGACCTAGCGCGTTAAGGCGCGGCGATCGCCGGGACGGTGTCGCTCGATTCGACGCTTAAAGTCGGCGGGACCGGAAAGCGGCCGCAGTCCGCGCCATAAGTCGTTGATCCGCCGCTGTGGGCGACGTCGGACGGCCTTCGCAGCGGAGACGAACGCCGCCTGCGCGCGAATTTCGCGATCACGTCTCGCAGCAAATCATTCTCGATGGTCGCGTACTTCGATCTTCCTCGCTCGGAGCCCGGCCAGCAGCCCGAAAACACACTCGAGAATCCAGGCTTACCGCAGAAACTTAGGAAACGCCTTTTCGCCACAAAAATCGCCGCTCCATGGCTTCGCATCGTACCGGAATGAGGCGCGGCGGGGCTTGGATTATGCTCCCAATGGAACAACATCATGCACCCTCTCGAAATGCGGCTCCGCGATACTTTGCCAACAACAGCGTCGCGGTACTACCTCAGCCATAATGGAGAGCGGGCTTTAGGCCCCTTTCCGATGCGTGAGGTAAAGTGGATGATTCGCTGCCGTCATTTTTCCCGCGAGGTCCTTATTCGCACCGAAGGCGAACCGACGTGGACTTCGTATCGTTATCACGTCTCAAGATCCATTGTCGGAACGGTCCTCTGCAGGATCATCAATCAGCTCGACCGAGCGGGAGTTTTGTCAGCAGTCGAGCGGGCGCTACGTCATCGGGCATGACCCGTGACCGGCGTGGACCGCGGGAATTTTGCGGGGCCTGACGATGGCTTCACGGTCGGAATGCGGTGGTTGGTTGTGTCAGACGCCGGAGAAGACAAACCGGGCCGCTACACTTCATTTCTCGTCCGTTAGCGGCAGAGTCGAAACAGGGGCTTTTTCCCCTTGTTGGGACTTGCTTAACTTCGCCAATGCGCGCTCCAGGTCCTCAATCTTGAGCGGCTTCTGCAAGAACGCGACAGCGTCGGGAAAAGCGGGGGCTAGATCCTCGGCGTAATCACCACCCGATAGAAAAACAATCTTACCGGCGGGATCGCTACTGAGAATATTTCGAGAGGCAGTCAGACCGTTTAACCTGGCCATGTTGTAATCCATCAGCACGACTTCGGGCGGGTTGCGCTGGTACGATTTTATCGCCGCCAAACCCGAGTATACGACATCGACTACCTCATGCCCGCAAGTTTTGACTAAAGCGGCGAGTGCCGTCGCCAAGCCAATATCATCGTCGGCAATCAATATACGCACATGCCACCAAGCAGGAACTTTCATGCCTAAACCGTATATTTCTGCACGTTGGAGAAGACGCCAGAATCGATCCGGCATCCCTCCTGCTGATCAGAGCCTGAATGAAGGTGTATGCTCTGCGCCGCGGGAACAATTATTGTGCGTGGCAACTTGCCGAAGACATAGAAAAACTCTTTCGTTCGGGCGCGATTGACCGAAACACGGCCTGTAAGGAACACCGGGCGCAACGTTGGCGTACGGTGGCTGATATTTTTCCGCTGCTCAAATACCAGCGCATTCTACCAATATCACTCTATCGGGCGCATGACGTGGGTTGCTGGCAAATCTCCGAGAACCTTCAGAGAAGCAACCCGAAACTGATTATCTCCGGAGTGCGAACCTCCTCGACCCTCTCTTGCAGAAGCGCGTCGCTGATGAAGCGCTTGCTTATCAATGCGAATACGGACGCGGAGCGGATTTACGACCAGGCCAGCCTCCATTAACGCTGGGTGAAGGGTTTTCCGTGATTTCCGTCGTTCCTTACACGAGGGAAAACATCAGGGATTTTGCTGAATTTGTTCTGACTGCAACCAACAAAAAGGCTGGTTACCACCTAAATAGCTTGGATTAAGGTGAATAGCGGGTGAAGGGAATCGAACCCTCGTGTCCAGCTTGGGAAGCTGGCGTTCTACCATTGAACTACACCCGCGACCGATTTCAGATTTTGGATCGCGAAACGCGGATATGCAACTGGCGAAAGATCATTGCCAGGAAATCACGTCGTCGGAAGTTTTAAAATCAGCGCCTTGGTCGCCATCTCTGCCGAGCGACCACGCGATAACGCCGATCTGCAGGTTCGGTGTTCCGGCATTTGATGTGTAAGGGTTGGCGACCTGGCTATCATAGGTGCCGTCAATCGCGAGATGATATATGCCACTGCCTGCTTTTCCGGCAGTCGCCCCCCACGGATCGTAAAAGTTCCCATTATTCCCAATCCCAGACCGTGGGGATAAAGTGTCTTTTACATCAGGCGGTGAAATGAAGACAACCTTAC
>JACDEQ010000048.1 GCA_013816225.1 Armatimonadota bacterium
CTACTGCGGTGGGGTGGCTAAGCTGCATCAACAAAGGCGACCCTGTTATTACGGCCTATCGCGACCACGGCCACGCTCTGTATCTAGGTTGCGATCCCATCGCCACGATGGCAGAAATCATGGGCCGGTCTGGCGGGATGAGTCGCGGCAAGGGTGGCTCGATGCATTTGTACAGCAAGAAGCACAACTTTTTCGGGGGCTGGGGAATCGTGGGCGGCCACGTACCCTTGGGCGTCGGGCTGGCTTTTGGTACCAAGTACAAGGGAGGCGACGAGGTTACCCACTGCTTCTTGGGGGACGGCGCTGCGAACGCGGGCGTGGTTTACGAAGTCATGAATATGGCGTCGCTTTGGGACCTCCCAGTCATCCTCATCATCGAGAACAACGAATTCGCGATGGGCACGCGTCTCGAATACCACGCCGCTGACCCCGAGATGCACAAGCGCGCTGAAGGCTTCAATATGGAACACGAGCGGATTGACGGAATGGACATCCTCGCTCTTCGTAAGGACGGCAAACGGATTATCGACCGGGTCCGCAAAACCCAGCGCCCTTATCTCGTCGAGATCATGAACTACCGCTTCGCGGGGCACGGCGCAGCGGACAACGACCAGGGCCTTTACCGTTCGCCGGAAGAGGTCGAGCGTGCGAAGCAGCGCGACCCATTGCACCTCTTGGGCTCCTACCTCGTGGAGCACGGCGTTCTTTCTCAGAAAGAGCTTGACAACATGCGCGAGCAAGCGGAAGCGGAAATGGAGGCGGTTTACGAGAAGGCCTCCCAGTCGCCAAAGCCTGATCCTGAGGAGGTCTACAACGATGTGTATAGCGACATGATCCCGGAGCCGGGGCACTAGATGATTCTCACTTACCGTGACGCCCTTCGCAAGGCGATGACAGATGAGATAGAGAGGGACGAGAACGTCTTCCTCATCGGCGAGGACATTGGCCGCTACCAGGGCACTTTTCGAGTGACTCAAGGCCTCTTCGAGCAGTTCAAGCAGAAGCGCGTCCTCGACACGCCGATTTCCGAGCCCGGAGTGGTCGGCATCGCCACCGGTGCGGCGATGGTAGGTCTGCGGCCGATTGTCGAGATGATGACGATGAGCTTCTCGATCCTTGCTCTCGACCAGATCATCAACCACGCGGCAAAGATTCACTACATGACCGGTGGCCAGTTCACGGTTCCGATGGTGGTTCGTGGTCCAGGCGGCGCAGCGAATCAGCTGAGCGCCCAGCATAGCCACAGCATGGAGGGATGGTACGCCCACGTCCCTGGCCTGAAGGTTGTTGCTCCCAGCACGCCTCGCGATGCCTACGGGATGCTGAAGACCGCGGTGCGCGACGACAACCCAGTGGTCTTCACCGAGAACCCAGGCTTGTACGCCGTCAAGGGCGAGATCCCCGAGGATGAGGATTTCACAATCCCGTTCGGGAAGTGCGCTATACGCGCGGAGGGGAAGGATATCACGCTGATCGGATACTCGCGTATGGCCCTCGTTTGCATGGAGGTCGCTGAAGAGCTCGATAAAGAGGGCATCAGCGCGGAGGTGATCGATGTTCGTTCGCTGCTACCGCTCGACAGCGAGACCATCTTCAACTCCGTGAATAAGACGCACCGTGCGGTCGTTCTGTACGAGGACTGGAAGTCCGGCGGATTCGGCGCCGAGTTGGTCGCTCGAATTCAAGATTCATGCTTCGACCATCTCGACGCCCCGATCGGACGCGTCGGCGGTCTGAATGTGCCGATGCCTTACGCACGCAACCTCGAGCTTCTGTGCATCCCGAGCAAAGACGATCTGTTGGCTCAGGTTCGCAAGACATTGGCGTAACCGCAAGGGGTTACAATCGCGGGCATCCGTCCTTCACAATAGGAGGATGAATGATGCCGCGATCGCCGGACTGTTCGATCTGATAAATGAGAAGGGAATCGGTGAGGCCGTAAAGCGCGTGTCCGATGAAGAAGCGATTCGACTCACCGAGGAGTACGGCACCCACAATTACCACCCTCTTCACGTCAACATCGTTCGCGGCGACGGGATTTACGCATACGACGGGAGCGGCACCGAATACATCGACTGCATCGGGAGCTATTCGGCCGTCGCACACGGCCACCTCAACGAGGCCGTCTCCAATGTCGTGAGAAAGCAGCTCGACAAAATCACACTAACCAGTAGAGCGGTCTATACATCCGAAATGGCGCTGCTCTTGCAAGGGCTTTGCGAGTACACCGAAATGGACATGGCGTGCCCGATGAACACCGGCGCGGAGGCCGTCGAAACCGCGATCAAGCTCGCGAGGAAGTGGGCTTACACGATCAAGGGCGTTCCCACAAACCGGGCCGAAATCATCGTCGCGAATGAGAATTTCCACGGGCGAACCACGACGATCGTCGGCTTTAGCAGCGAGGCGCAGTACAAGGAAGGCTTCGGGCCTTTCACTCCGGGATTCAAGATGGTCGACTTCGGTGATACCGCCGCCCTGGAAGCGGCCATAACGCCGAACACCGCCGCCGTCATAATGGAACCGATTCAGGCGGAAGGCGGGATTATCTTTCCGCCCGGTGGATATATGGCCGCCGCGCGCGGACTATGCACGATGAACAACCTGATGCTCATTTGGGACGAAATCCAGACCGGATTCTGCCGAACAGGCAAGAGATTCGCGTGGCAATACGAGGATGCTAAGCCTGACATGATGTGCCTCGGAAAGGCGCTTGGCGGCGGACTGTATCCCGTCTCCGCCGTTGTCGGTGCGCGCAAGGTGATGAGCGTATTCGTCCCCGGCGATCACGGAAGCACATTTGGCGGGAATCCACTCGCGTCTGTAATCGCTCTGGCGGCGATGGCAGAGATGGAGTCGAAGGACTACGCCGGCCGCAGCGCGGCGATGGGGGCCAGGCTGCTCGAAGGCCTTGGGGCCCTCCCACATAGCTCCATCGAAGACGTTAGGGGAAGGGGCCTGTTGGTAGGCATCGAAGTTCGGGAAGGCGTGGACACGAAGGCCCTCACCCAAGGGTTCCTGAACGAACGAATCCTGACAAAGGAGACGAGGAGCCGGACCTTCCGATACGCTCCACCCCTGATTATTTCTGAGTCGCAGATCGACGAAATTGTAGCGAGAACTTCGCGCGCTCTCGACGCGGTTAGCTAAACCTCAACGTCGCACAGCCTAAAGCTGTAATATGTTAGGCGGGCGATGCTGACTTTCTACATCATTTCTGCGATTGTGGGTGGAATCTTGATCCTCGCTTCGGCGTTTGCGAGCGACGACCATCATTTCCACTTCGGTGGCGGGGATTCTCACGATGCTGACGGTATCCATGCGGATGTTTACATACCGTTCTTTAGCCTCAGATTCTGGACCTATTTTTTCACCTTCTTCGGTGTCACAGGCTTGTCGCTGACGAATTTTACGACCCTCGCCGCAGGCCTCGTCCCCTGGCTTGCGGGCGCTACAGGTTTGGTATCCGGCCTGCTCGTGTTTTTCAGCATGATGGCCTTGCGGAGGAACGAGGTAGACAGCAGCGTTTCTCAGGAGGACATCGTCGGTTCGGAAGCCAAGGTGCTCCTATCGATATCAGAGGGGAAACCCGGAAAGATTCGGTGCGCGATAAAGGGTGAGCTTTTGGACTTAGTCGCGTTCACGTCCGAAAAATCGCCAATAGAAGTCGGGGCGCGGGCGTTGGTCGTGAGCATCCAGAATGGCAACGCGGAAGTAGTATCGTTGACGGCGATGCTCGAAGAAGGGAGGAGTTAAAAGCATGTTCGATTTCTTGCGGGAATGGACCACGATTCACTGGTCGATTGCGGGCGGCCTCGCCTTCGGGCTCGGCTTGTTGGTCCTGCTGGCGTTCATCAAGAATTTCCTCTATATCTGCACTCCCAACCAGGTTTTGATCTTTTCGGGTGGCCAGAAGCACCGGTTGCCCGACGGCTCGTACCGCGGATTTAGGGTGGTATTCGGCGGGCGGGGCTGGCGTAAACCATTCTTCGAACGCGTCAGCCGGATGAGCCTCAACCTTATGGAGGTGCCCATTCACATTCGCGGCGCCTATTCGAAAGGTGGTATTCCGCTCATCGTCGAAGCGATCGCCAACATCAAGATTTCGAGCGATCCGGTTCTTATCGGC
Organism: Armatimonadota bacterium; assembly: GCA_013816225.1. Taxonomy (GTDB): domain Bacteria; phylum Armatimonadota; class Fimbriimonadia; order Fimbriimonadales; family ATM1; genus JACDEQ01. Next base: position 4,130 of record JACDEQ010000048.1, read on the forward strand.
AACGCGATCGAGCGCTTCTTGGGGCGCGATCCGGAGGAGATTCGGCGCGTGGCGAAGGAGACCTTGGAAGGACATCTTCGGGGAGTTCTCGCTAAACTCACGCCGGAAGAGGTCAACGAGGACCGCCTCAAATTCGCAGCCGAGCTGAGCCAAGAATCGCAAGACGACCTTAGTAAGTTGGGGATCCAGGTAGACACACTCAAGATTCAGCACGTCTCCGACGATGTCAAGTATTTGGACTCGATCGGACGTGAAGCGATTGCCAATGTTGTCCGCGATGCCTAAATTGCGGAGAGTGACGCGATGCGCGCCGCCGCGCAGGCTGAAGCGGAAGCCGAGGGGCGGGCGAAGGTCATCGAAGCGAACGTCGACGCGGCCGTCTTTAGGCTTCACAACGATCTGCGAAGAATCCAAGCGGAGTTGGAGTCACAAGTCAAGTCGGAGGAGGAGCGCACGACGGCGGCCGCCCGAGAGGCACGAGCCGTGGCCGAGCAAGAGTGGCAGCAGGTCAGGGCAGCCGTGGAGGAGATACGCCTAAAGGCTGACAAGGTGCTGCCTGCGGATGCGGCGCGGACCGCGCAGGAATTCAAGGCGCAGGGCGATGCCGCATCCATCCGAGAAAGGGGGCAGGCTGTTGGACAAGCCCTCGATATGCTTAACGCGGCTTGGTCGAGCGCCGGTGACAATGCCCTCTCGATATACCTAATCGAAGACATCGAGAATATCTTGAGCGCCGCGGCCAAGGGTGTTTCGAAGGTGAAGATCGGCAACCTGAATATCATCGACAGCGGCGACGGGGAAACCCTGTCGTCCTACGTGTCGGCGTATCCGGCCATGCTTTCGTCGATCTTCGACGCCGTGGCGAAGACCACCGGTATAGACATTCCGGGATCGATTTCCGGCGTGAAGAAGGAAGGCAAATAATATGGATTGGGCTGCCATTATCATCGGCATTCTCATCGTCGCGGCGGTAGCCGTCTTCATCACGATTACCAGGCTCATTCAGATTTGCGAGCCGAACGAAGTGCTCATTTTTTCGGGGACTCGTCGCCGCTTGGCGGACCGATCCATCGGCTACCGGATCATCAAAGGCGGTATGGGCGTTCGCAAACCTCTCATCGAGCGCGTCGACAAGATGGACCTTACCAACATGATCATCGACGTCTCGGCGTCGAACGCTTACTCCAAAGGCGGGGTCCCCCTCACGGTTCAAGGTGTCGCAAACGTGAAGATCGCCGGGCACGAACCCGTCCTGAACAACGCGATCGAGCGATTCCTTGGTAAGACGAGGGCCGAGGTGATGTCGATCGCGAAGGCGACGCTCGAGGGCAGCCTTCGTGGCGTTCTTGCGACACTTACGCCAGAGCAGGTGAACGAAGACAAACTGCTGTTTGCCGAGAAGCTCGTCCAGGAAGTGGAGCACGACATGACGAGCCTCGGTCTGGTCGTCGATACGCTCAAGATTCAAAACGTCCAAGACGACGTCAAGTACCTGGATTCCATCGGCCGCAAACAGACCGCCGAAGTGGTTCGCGTGGCGCGGATCGCTGAAGCGAAAGCGATGTCCGAGGCGGCCATTAGGTCAGCCGAGAACCGAGAAAGGGAAGTCACCGCCCAAATCACCGCCCAGGTATCGATCGCCAAGGCGGACGCCCAAAAGCGGTTGACCGACGCGCTAACGAGACGCGACGCTGTCGTCGCCGAGGAGCAAGCGACAGTTGCTGCCGCGCTGGCATCGGCCAAAGCCGAGGTAGGCGTCCAGACCGCACGCGTCGAACAGGTGAAAGGACAACTGGACGCCGACGTTGTGCAGCCGGCCAAAGCCGCTCGCCTTGCTGCGGAAGCGGCAGCGAAAGCATCAGCTGCGCCCATCATACAAGACGGTAAGGCGCGAGCGGAGGTCCTCCAAACCCTTGCCGACAGTTGGGTAAAGGCGGGTAAGAACGCTCGCGATGTTTTCCTGCTTCAGAAGCTGGACAAAGTGATCGAGACCATTACCTCCGTGGTTGCCGAGACGGAAATCGAGAAGCTGACGATGATCGATTCCAGTGGAACAGGCGCAACGCAACCTATGAAAGCGGTGGCAACCCTCGAACAGATAAAAGAGATTTTCGGCATCGATGTGGTCGGCAAATTGAAATCGCTCGGCGAGCACAACGCCCTGCCGGCAAACAGGAACGATGAGGCCCCTTTCGAGGAAACGCGCGAAATTCTCACACCGAAATCTACCCCTGACAGTTAAAAGTCGGCTATTATGGCGGTAGTGCACGGGTTGCCGCCTATTCCCGTGTCAAGTCTTGATTTACCATAGCCTAATGCTCTGCAGTTTGCGGGGCCTAGGAAGGAGGAACAGATGACAAAGAGAACCCTAGTGGCCCTTGCCGGTTTCGTCGGGCTATCCTTATTGGCGTCCGTGGCACACGCGGACCAGATCTGGCAGGTCAAAAACGGTACCACGTCGATGACCCTTTACCGCCAGATCATTCGCGACATAGGACTCAAACTCGAGATCCGAGAAACCGCTTTACCTCGAACAGATATGGAAGAGGCTGTCGGCTTCAAGGTCACGGGCGCCAGCGATTTGAAGTTCTTCACCAAGAACGGCATGTACCGCTACTGGACCGAAGGTCGCGTCACAAGCGAGGGCGGATTCACTCTTAAGAGTGCAAAAGGTTCTCTCAGGGTCGACGACTTCGCGATCATATACCGAAATACCGGCCTGTCGGACAACATGTTCGTTCTGAACGGCGCCACGGACAGCAGCCCGGTTGCATTCGATCTTTCCCATATCAAGGTCAACTTCGACCGGAAGACCAAGACGCTACGTTTCGGCTACGCCGACATGATCCTCACCAATAAGGCCGCCAATAGGCTCGGCAGGCCGGACCTTGCCGGCCAAATCATTGGCATGGCAACGGTTTCCGCCCGGGCTGCTTTCGTTAGCGGTGACGTGAAGGATCCCGATCTCGAGCCCAGTGGTGGCGCCGACGGGGATATGAATGGCAATGTGAAGTTGCACCTTCTCGGCGACTGCACGAGCTACGGCCGGGTCGGTACGTTCCCCAATGGAATCAGTGGCCTGGGCATTTCCACGACTTCCTGCAACGTAACCGATATCCCCGGCGACGTCGTCGACTGGTATGCGCAGATGGACGAGCGGCACCCGGTGATAGCTCAAAACTTCTACCGTATCCATTCGATCAATGGCGGAACCCGCTTCGAGCAGATCGGCGTCGGCTGGGTTAAGCACGGCTTCCTTTCGACCAACTCGAATGGCTGTATCGGTCCGAATGGCGAAAACTGCGTAACTCCGCCTAACGGCGGTAACGAACTAGGCGTTTTCTGTTCGGATACTTACGGATCTGGACTCAACGCAAGCCGAGATTGGCTCGGCCCGCGCGACGAAATCAACGCGTTCGCAGGCACCTGGGAGTGCACGGGCAGCTACTTCTCGAACTATCAGAACGACTGTGTCGAGCGCTTCAACACTAACGGTCTGGGCCCGGTGGACCACCGGCTGCAGGTACATGACCAAGACCTGACGGCGCCGAACTCGCAGTTCTTCTATGAAGCCTACTACGTGTCCAGGGACGACGTAGATCGCTATAATAGCGCAGCGTTTCGCCCATGCACGGTCAACTTCCAGGGCGGCGATTGGCACTTCCAGCCGACCCAAGCGCAGACGAATGGCGTAGTTGCCGACCACTGGGGCGATATTCAGCCGGCTCCCAGGGCGCAACCGGCCGACGAAGGTGATATCCTCGTCGCCGTTCAGGTGAACGATCTTGGCGGCGGCAAGTGGCACTACGACTATGCGGTGTATAACCATACATCGTATCGTGAGATGCGCCAGTTCACGATTCCCTTGCCGGATGGCTTGACACTCGAGAACGTCGAGTTCCGAGACATCGACAAAGACGACACCAACGAGTGGACGTGGAACTACGGAAACTCCGCGTTGACGTGGAAGACGAGCACGTACGCTCAGAGCCCAGATGCGAACTCGCTCAAGTGGAATAGCGTCTTCAACTTCCGATTCGACGCGAATTCGCCTCCGGCCGTCAACGGATCCACGGCTACCCTCGGCCTGTTCAGACCGGGCGTCCTTCAGATGCTCGCGGCGGAGACCCGAGGGCCGAGAAGCCCGTTCACGAATCCCACGGTCCTAAATGTGGAGCGCGGTGACCAAGTGGCGGGTGGGCTGGCCGACCTCTTCAACAGCGACGATTCGAAGTTGGGCTTGCATCCCGGAATAGTCTTCGGCACGTTTCAAGCGCCGATTCGAGTCGTTCTAGAGGGCACGAGCGCCCAAGGCCCGACAACCCTCAAGTTCCGCGTAGAGTCGGCTGCCAGTTCGCCCAGTGTGAGTCAGAAGATTGAGCTCTTCAACTTCACGTTAGGCAGCTATGTGCCGTTGAGCACGACCAACTTGACGACGTCGGATGGTGTTGTCGAAGTCGCGGCCCCGAATCCTGCGCAGTTCGTGCAAGCGGTTACCGGCAAGGTTCGAGCCCGGCTCGAGTTTAAGCTGACCGGTCCGGTGTTCGTGTTCCCGTGGAGCGTGGACATCGACCAAGCGGTCTGGAGAATCCTCCCGTAGAGAGCGTCTCGTTGACCACGGATAAGCGCGGCCTTTCGGGCCGCGCTTTTTTCGTCCGAGTACGATCGTTTGCGGGTGCACGGGCGCCAAGCTTCTGCGTAGAATGAGTATGCAACTAGAGTTGGGTCCGAGGTGCGGCCCCACCCCCTTTGATCGAAAAAGTGAGGAATCGTTAAAAGTGAATACTTCGAAGCTTTTGCCCGCCGCCTTAGGCGCGGCGAGCCTGTTTACCGGCGCTTCGGCGCAAACCTTGGTCGACCCCGACTACTTCGTTGAAACTTACGCATCGGGCTTATCCGGAGCTGTGGGCATGGAGTTTCTTTCAGCGTCGACTGTCCTTGTCACGCAGAAGGATACTGGACAAGTGAGGGTCGTCGTGAACGGTGTGGTGGACGGAACACCCGCGCTTGATTTACCTGTCAATAACGCCAGCGAGCGCGGTCTCCTCGGCATTTGCAAGCACCCCGATTTCGCCAAAAATGGTTTCGTTTACCTTTACTGGAGCCGATCCACGACCGGCGGGGATACCGGGGTCAGTGCAAACTGGAGCGACAACCGGGTCGAGCGGTACGTTTACAACAGCGGAACGCTCTCACTCGACTCCCTGATCGCCATTTTCTCGAAAGATCCGGCACAAAATAACGGCCCGAATCATGATGGCGGAGTAATCATGATCGGGCCCGATCAGAAGCTCTACATCATCACCGGTGACCTAAATAGGAACCGAGCCGAGCAGAACAATCAAGGCACACCGAACCTTTCCGCGAAGGTAGGCGGCGTACACCGGCTGAACCTCGACGGCACAATCCCAGGCGACAATCCGTTCGTGGGCTTAGGCAACACCGATTTCCACCCGTATTATGTGTATGGCGTGCGCAATTCGTACGGCATGAGCTGGGACCCTCTAACGAGCAAAATCTGGTTCACGGAGAATGGCCCCGGATCTTATGACGAAGTCAATCACGTCCCGACCCCAGGTATGAACTCGGGCTGGAATGAACTCATGGGCCCGGATTCGAGAGATCCGCAAGGCGTGGGTGACCTCGTCATGTTCACTGGGGCCTACTATCGTGACCCAGAATTCAGCTGGCTTACACCCATTGCAGTCACCTCCATTGCTTGGTTGACTAGCAGCAAGTTCCACGGGACCGAGCGCACACATTGCGTCATAGGCGACGCAAACAACGGCTTCCTTTACCTGTTCCAAATGAACCTTGCCAGAGACGGATTCGTGCTCAGCGGCGGCGTAGCCGACAAGGTTGCCGATAGCAGCGCCGAGCGCGACCTGAATAAATGGGGCAGCGGCTTTGGCATCACCACCGACCTCGAAATCGGCCAAGATGGCTACCTGTACGGAACTAGCCTAACACTCGGTCGGATCTTTAGGATTCGGCCGGTTGTCGAAAGCGTCGTTCCAACGTCGTTCTCGCTCTTTCGTGGTGTCCTCATTTCGGGCAATCTGCAAAGCCTCAGTGCGAGCGACGACAACCGGCTGGTAACCCGGCCAGGGCCGGTCTTTACCAACGCTGAAGCCCCGATCCAGCTGATCCTAACGAGCACCTCGCCTTTTGTGGCGCCATCGGCTCTCTCATTCAAGATCGAGTCGAATTGCTCGGTGAGCAACATCACGCAGTCGGTAGCCCTTTATAACTTCAACACCATGTCGTACGAGACGCTGAACACGGGGACGGCAATGACATCTGACAGCACCATCACGATCAACGTTTCATCCGATGCCGCCAGGTTCATCGGACCCGATAACGAACTCCGCGCGAGAATCAGTTACAAAGCGCAAGGAACAACCTTCATCTATCCCTGGCATTCCCGGATCGACCACGTCCAGTGGACTCTGACCCGCTAGACCGGTCTCTAAGCTCCTCCCGCTCTAATGATGGGAGGAGCCTAGTTAATGCGAACGGGCAGCGGGCCCGATGCGAGGGTCCACCCGAACGTGTCAATCGATATCCGACGTGGCTTGCCGGGCGTAGGGAACCAAAATTCCTGCTCTTTGCCGATCATCTCGACCGGAAACTTCTTCTCCCCTGCGTCGGTTTCGATGATCACAACTAACCTCAGCCTGAACGGAGCCGCTGTGCCGGTCTGAGCAAGAGTGATCGTCGTCTCGTGGCCTTCGCGGGGAGCTTTCTCGGCAAAGGTGCGGACAAACGATACTTCGGGGAAAATGCTCCCCCTTACCCACTGGGCGAAGAACCAGTCTAACTTGCGCTTAGAGGAGTTGGTAAAGCTCCGATCGATGTCGCTCCACTCGGTCATCCTTCCCTTACGCGACACCGCTAACTCGCGTAAGCACCGGTTCATCGTCTCCAGACCAAGCTCGTTCTCGAGCATTTTCATGACGTACGCCCCGCGGTAATAGCCGACGTTGCCATGAGGTCCATGCGCGAGGAGCGGGTCTTCCAGGGCAACCTTGGTGTTGCGGGTCGAGTAGCCCAGGTTCAAGCTCTGGTCTGAGTTGCTCTTGAACTGTGCGCTGTCGATATACTGCGTCAGGCTCTCATTCCAAATGCTGTGGATATAGCTGTTGGGAACCCAGCCTCCGAAGTACGTGTGCCCGACCTCGTGCGAGGTGGCCCAGCTGGTGATGCCCGGTGTCAGCAGTGTAAAGCTGTAGCATTCGATTCC
>JACDEQ010000253.1 GCA_013816225.1 Armatimonadota bacterium
CGCCGGTAGAGTTCGATGCCGCGAAGGCATGGTCCAATCGGCACGGCAAGGGCCTCGCGCTCTTCCTGCCGGCAAAGCGCGATGCCTGGAAGCAGTTCATCAGCCTCGCCAGGCATGCCATCTACAGGTTGTCGCTCATCGAAGAGGGACGCGCGGACGCGAAGCTCTTCGATGACAAGAACGACGGCGTCTTTATGGCCAACCTGGGACGGCGCATAGCGATCCTGAACGAGAGCGGAGCGCAGGTCGAGCGCCGCTCCCAAACTATTCCCAACGGCGCGCTAAGGATCGTCTCACTCGACGCGCCATCCTTCACAAAGACCTATCAACTCGAAGACGCGCCGATCGATAGCTTGTCGGCCGTCCAGGCGCCGGAAGCCAGCCCGGGCAAGGGTACGACCGCCCTCCGAGTCTCCCCCGGCCAAGTCCTCCCCTTCATGATCGCCGTCGAAGACGCCGGCCGATACAAGATATTTGCGCGCACCCTCCGCAACTCCGAGCTCGCCCCGGTTCGCTTCAAAGTCGGCGAAATCGACGCGGCGCCGCAGGCGGGAAAGCGAGCCGCATACCTCGTCGGCGAGTTCGAACTTCCGAAGGGCTCGACCACCATCGAAATGCGTTCCGACGAGCCGTTCCTAGCGGACCTGGTCATAGTTACCAACCAGCCGGGCGTCGTCGGATATAGATTTGCGGTCAAGCCGAACTAGCCGCCAATCAATGCCCGTCCTTGCATTGGACTTCCCCATGGGTACAATAGCCCGCAACGGGGATAACCTTTCTCGCTAACCACTACCCGGAGGGTGCATGCAAATGGGAATGACAGTCAAGCGCTTTTTGGCCGCCGCGGGGGCAACCCTGCTCGCCGCCGCCGCCTTTAGTTTCGTCTACGTCGACGCCACGATCAGGTTCATTAGGAGCAGCGAATCGCCGTCACTCGGCGTTCAGTACTCGGGCGCGAAAGCCGCCAAGATCTCTCTGAGAATCAACGGCGTCAATGTCGGCAGCAAGAACCTGAACGCCGACAGGTCGAAGGGCCTCGTCGCTTTCAAGATCGAGAGAGGCACGCTCGGCCAGGGCGACAACATCATCGAAGCCTTCCTATACGACGCGAAGGGCAAGCTCCTCGGAACCGAGAAGACCACCGTATACGCGCAAACCAAAGACAAGCAGCCCGTTTACGTCCGCATGCCGAAGGGCGGCGCGGCCGTCCAGGGCACCGTCGAAATTTCGGTCGGCCTGGGCATCGAGATGCGCGAAGCCTACGTGTCGTTCTTCGTCGATAAGCAGTTCAAATCGCTCAAAAACTACCCACCGTTTTCGTACCATTGGGATACCACCCAGGAGTCCAACGGCTGGCACGAGATCGAGGCTTGGACCTTCGACCGGAGCCAGACCACCCGTAAGTCCCAGCCCGTCCGAGTTTTGGTCAATAACCCCGGTGGCCGCACCGAGCGCCAGGACCCCGAAGTAGCGCCGAAGCCCGAGCCGGCAACAAAGCCCGCTCCGAAGCCCGAGCCGGTCTCGGCCGCTGCAAAGCCGGCGCCCAAACCGGCGACGAAGCCCGCTGCCAAACCCGGTCCCAAGACAGAACCGGTAGCCCCGGCACCCAAGCCGGCAACAAAGCCCGTCACGAAGCCCGCACCAAACCCCGCGCCGGTAGTGGCCCCGGCACCCAAGCCGGCACCCAAGCTGGCAACAAAGCCCGCGACGAAGCCGGCGCCCAAGCCTGTAGTAACGCCGAAGCCGGCCAGCGAGCCCATCCTTCCCGACGTAAGTCCGATGGCCAAGCCGACGAACCCGCCGGTCTACGCCGAGGCTGCCCCGAAGCCGGTCACCAAGCCGGCGCCCGCGATCACCATTAAGCCCGCCGCCCCCGGCGCGAAGCCCGAAGTGATCAAGCCTGCGCCCAAGCCCGAAGTGACCACGTCCGCACCCGCGCCCAAGTCCATCACGATGAAGATCGCCCCCGGAACGCGCCTGGAGAACGGCGCGGTCACGATTTCGGTCGACGGTAAGTCCGTCGAGTTCGACGTCGTGCCCCGGGTCGACGGCGGAGTGCCGCTCAGCCCGTTCCGCCACCTCTTCGAGAGCGCTGGCGGCGAGGTGAACTGGCAGAAGTTCGAAAAGATCTGCACGGCCAAGGGCCTGGGCAAAGAGGTCTGGATCAAGATCGGCGGCCTCTACGCGAAAGTCAACGGCAAAGAGTTCAAGCTCGAAGTCGTCCCGTTCCTGGAGAAAGGCCGCACGATCGTGCCCCTCAGCTTCATCAGCGAAGCGCTGAACTTCAACGTAGACTTCGACCCCGCCACCCGCCACGTCCTGATTACCAAGAAGTAGGAATAAGAAAACCCCCTCTCCGCCACTCCTGTGGCGGGGAGGGTTATCCGCTATGTACTCAGCCGGCCCTCGAAACGCCCGGTCCGTATGCTCAGTGCCCCTGGGACTTCAGGATAGTATAAGCAGCCAAATTCCCCCTCCCACAGCGAGAGGAAAGAGGTAAATAGAAAGTCTCCTCTCCCCCTGGGAGAGGACCGTCCCGAGCTTGCTCGTGGACGAGGTGAGGGAGATAGACGAGATGCCCGATCAAAGCGATCAACAGACTAATCGCGCAAGGGCGTTGCGCAAGCTGATGCCGCCATCGCAGCGGCGTCTTTGGAACGCGTTGCGGCAGATGCAGAAGCCTGGCCTGCGCTTTAGGCGCGAGACTCCGATCGATGGCAACTACGTTGACATTTATTGCCACGCAGCGAGGCTTGCAATTGAAGTCGATGGCGAGACGCACCGATTTATCGGCGATAGGGATCAGGCGAGAGATCGACGCCTAGCTGATAACGGAATCGAAACCATACGCGTTCCTGCGGCGGCCATTCAGCGAGATGTCGATGCCATTGCGAGCTGGATCGTCGAAGTTTGCGAGGCGCGATTTGCCGACGGTGCAGGATTGTCTCCCTCACCCCTCGCTCGGCAGCGCCGACCAGGACCTCTCCCACAGGGAGCGGAAACTCCCAACTCCCTTCGCCCATTGGGAGAAGGTGGCCGAAGGCCGGATGAGGGCGAGACCCAAAAATGAGCTCCAATTCGATCCCAACCTTGAGCACCAGCATGTCGCCGCTATTCTCCATATGCGCCCGGCCGACTTCGTTGACGGTGACCATGATGGTTTCGCTATCGGATAGTGGTGGTCCGCCTTCATCGGTCACAATACTTCGACCCAGGATTCAGCTGTCCCGGGGCCACAGGCTGGAACGCCGCCAACCGCCTGCGTTATTTTCTTAATGGCACGGGACGCTGACAACCTTAGAATATTCATATGCAGATATCGACGATGCTTGCGCACATCGACAGTGGACACATGGCGCTCCCGGAGTTCCAACGCGGCTACGTGTGGAACCGCGATCAGGTCCGCGGCCTATTTGAGTCACTCTACAAACGACACCCAGTGGGTGGGTTGCTTGTATGGGCGACGGAATCAAGGCCTGCCGCAAGGCAGACACAATCTGTTCGTTCGTGAACGTCTTTTTCATTTTTTTGGCTCCTTGGAAAAGAGACGGCCAGACTAACTTTGAGGAGTCCAGTTTTCGGGGAGCAGACCACGGTATTGATTGTGACAGGGCTTGCGCCGCGGTGCGATAGCCGAGGGCGAGTAGGGTCGCTCTTCGATGGACGCCCCTCACGGAAGAATCGCCACATTCAGCATCCTAAGCAGTTTTTTTGTCTTGTATAATGCCCCCAGGGCAATGGCGCAAATTACTCGGGAAG
>JACDEQ010000254.1 GCA_013816225.1 Armatimonadota bacterium
ACGAGATGCTGTTCGAGGTCTTGGGAGGCTCCCAGCCGAGCCGCGATCTGGCACACGAGGTCCGTTCCTTCTAAGGATGAGTTGCGGTCCATTTCGGCTGGGTCACCTTAAATTAGCAAGATACAATGGATGAGCGCACGTTCATTTTCGCGGTCGACAAGCTGCTGAACGGTTACCCGTGCTCCGATCTTCGACAAGGTGCGGGGCCATGACTGAACCGGTTGACTTCGTGATTTGGGGTGTCCAGTTGGCGGACACGCTCGTTATGTGCCTTCCACCTTGGCGACGTTCACCTGTTGCTGCCCAACATTGACCTGCCCCGCGTTTTGAACTACAACCGGGGGCGCGCCCTTCCTCAAATCCTTCAGCGTTTTGACCTGGCGTGTGTACATCCGCTGGAATCTCTCCATCATTGATGCGGATTGCTCCAGCGCTTCCGCCTGATGCACCCTCGGAAGCACGTGCTTTCCGCTTTCGCGATCCCGATCGAAACCAAGCATGAAGTGCGACGCGTGCCGTCCTGTCCAATGCTCGAGCATCATGAAGGCCTGAACCATCATGTCGACAATCTGTAACTCACTCCCAGAGTTCGGCTCCCATTCTGCAATGAGTGAAGCTCGCATAACCATGTAACGCGCCAGGTCAAGAGGGCCGAGATTCATACACCCTGCAAGTACCCGCGCGGCTCTGTGCCCTGACTCGTAATCGTCTACCGCATCATCGTTTATTCTCTGCCAAGCCTTTGCCGCTGTTTCAGGCTCAGCTTCAGTCATTTCCCCCAAGTCGAACGAAGTAATCTGGTTGACCGGCCCATCGAGTAACCTTGCCCGACATAGCTCGTTCCTGTCCGATGCATCTTTGCCATCCGCTTCCTTGTCGGAGAGCTCGTCGACGGTCTTGTCAAACTGCACCCTCTGTGCGTCGGCTTCTGCCATTTCCTTAACCGGGGGCGCCAGCAGTGCGCGTGTGCGTTTATCGTCCATGGGGTCTAACACCTCTCTCTGCGCGTGCGATGTCGAGCGCGATCGCCAGCGATAACCGATAACGGCGCCTTCGACTGCGCAACTCCCGTTGAGCTTCTTGCCACAACCGACAGGATTCAAGCACAGCGTCATAATCCCCGGGCCTAACGTACGACTTGCGCAAGCGGCCTCCCTCGCGCCAAAACCGATACCAATAAGGCCCGCAAAGTTTGCTTCCTCGACGGACGTATTGCTTGCATATCCACCCGGGCAACATGTCTGGTAACGCCATTTCAGTTTTCATTCCGGACTCACCCTCTGCGGGTCGAGCGTACAGCTTCTGCCTGCTGATCTCGTAATCCCCTTGTGGGCGAAGTCGCAGCAGTTCCGCCGCTTCCTCGACAATCGACAACCTTAGAGCTTTCATAAAATGATTAACGGCCCAGGGAGGATGTCTGGACAAGGGGATAGGACAGGGACGCGCTATCCCCTACCCTTTTCTTCGCTAACAGATACCAATTGAATCGAGGGCTACGGCTTGGCTAGAACGGAACTTTGCCGGCGATCCGCCCGCAGCCTTGAGATTGAAATGTCGACGAGTTCGGCAGCTCTCTTTACGGCTTCTATGACGGAAGACTTATCTCGGTCGTACTTGGTCGCGATCTGCTGCCACGATCTTCGCAGCACGACGACCTCTACAAGCCACACAAAGTGGTCAGGTTCTCTGACCGTCGGCGCTCGAACATAGCCATGAGCCTCGACCTTTCGTCGAATTTCGCGGCCATAGCTCTTGACGAAGGATAGAAACTCCCTTAACGCGCGTTTGCGAAAGTCCGCCCACCGCTCGCAGGTAGGTTCCCAGCCCGTCTTTAGCTCGAATCTAAACTCAATATCCTCGGCTGTAAGAGGAACGCCCCACATATTGCGTCGTCCGCCCCAATGCGGAGCGAATTCATCAGTCCATCGCTTGTCTGGGTCCTCCATCATTCGGTCGGCATACGTGGTCATGGTGAAGATGGCCTCGTCGTAGACCCAGTCATAATCGATTCCGAATTTCTTGCCCCAGCTGCGCAACAGCTTGCGGATTCCCGACCTTAGCACCTTCTCCCTTTCCCAATCTTCGCGGGTTGTTCCTCGCAATTCAACCTCTTGATTCTCTTTTGGGGTCGCCGAATTGAGCAATCTGTCAAGCGCCTTCTTGGTTCGGGAACGCTCTTTCTCACCCAGGGGAGCAGGTACGTACTCTTCGCAAACGATGTCGCGGTCATCCAGTCGCATCTCTTCAACTGTAAGGCAGCGTTCGGTGGCAAGCTCCCCTCTCAGTCGGCAGAACTCTGGGAAGACATCATCTTGCAGCTCCTGAAGGACATTCGGCGCGGCCTTCTTCAGGGCGGTGAGGAATCGCTGCCGTGCGTCCCTGCGAGCTACATCGACGCCGCCAGGCTCCGCCTTGTAATACTCGCCACGAGCGAGGTGGTCGTCGAAGACTTCGGCCCACGGCCAACGTCCTTGCCGCTCATTTTTTGTGTGCGGCTTGTGTGCCAACGCATCGTTATCCATGCAGAGACAGTATACCTCCGTCTACTAAAGTATCTTTGCCCGCCATGTTCTCATCGAATCTGAACCGCACTCGCATATCCACCGGGCGAGCATGTTAGGTAACGCTTTTTCAGTTTTAATTCTGTCCGCACCCTCTCCGGGTCGAGGGTGTACATCGGCTCAATGGCGATAACTCCACCCCACTGGCATTGATCGCCCGTGGCACTCCAGGCACCGGCCTTTCGAGCAGAATGGTTCGCAGTTCCGTCGACTCCTTTCCATCGAGCTTACGGCTATTGGCTGCCTTCGGACGTTCGTGCCTGAGGTCATATGACAGATTCTCAGTCGGCAGTCGGCAGTCGGCAGTCGGCAGTCGGCAGTCTGCAGTCTGCATTCGGGAGTCGCGCTCGCGACCTCGTCGCTCTACCCAGTCGGGTATCCTTGACGCCGACTCTAGGAAAGATAATGGGAATCGAAAGGAACGACAGGCAGCCGAAGAGACGACGCACAACCGCACAGCGGATGAAGGGCAGGATGGTCTACGCTTTCGAACTCCCATCCGAGGCGCCCAAGGCGGCAGTGCCCAAGCCCAAGGTCGAGACGAAGGCGGCAGCGCCGAAGGCCGAGAAGGAGGCTGCGGAGGCGAAGCGCGTGAAGGTCACGGCGAAGAAGCCCGCGGCCAAGAAGGCTCCCGATAAGAAAGCTCCCGCTAAGAAGGCTCCCGCTAAGAAGACTGCCACGAAGTCCGAGTAATCGTTCGCGGTTCCGCTTCGCTGGGCCGGATCGTCATCCCGAGCAAAGTCGACGGATCTAACGGGGGTTCAGCATGGTATCAGATTCCTCCACTTCGCTTCGCTCAGGTCGGAATGCCGGTTGTCATCCCGAGAAAGTCGAGGGACCTAACGGATGCACCCGACAGCGGATTCCTCCACTGCGCTTCGCTCCGGTCGGAACGACACGGTGAGGCAGATAATTGCTCTTAGTTGTTGCTCGCTAACGCGGGCGTCTTCGCCTTGTAAGGAATAACCGAAGACACGCCGGGCTCTTGCATTGTCACACCGAACCATATGGGAGCGGCCTCGATGGTTGTGGGGTTGTGCGTGATCACTATGAACTGGGCATCAGCCGCGAACCTCTGCAGAATCTGCACGTAGCGCTCAACGTTCCGCCCATCGAGCGGAGCGTCGAGCTCGTCAAGCACGCATAACGGGCTCGGCTTCACCTTCAGCAGGGCGAACAGGAACGCGCAGGCCGCC
>JACDEQ010000255.1 GCA_013816225.1 Armatimonadota bacterium
CATTCCGACCGCATCGCGGTGATTCACAACGGGATCATCGAGAATTACTATGAGCTGAGCAAGGAGTTGGCGGCCAAGGGACACGAGTTTCATAGCGAGACCGACACCGAGATCGCCGCCCATGTGATCGGCGAGGAGTACGCGGAGACCGGCAGCATCGTCGGTGCCGTTCGGCGGGCGGTCAAGCGTCTCAAGGGCGCCTTTGCCCTGGTGGTTATGTGCCTGGACGAACCCGATAAGATCGTAACTGTCCGCAATGCCAGCCCGCTCATCTTAGGCATCGGCGAGGGCGAGAACTTCCTTGCGAGCGACATTCCCGCCCTCCTTCCCTACACGCGCGACGTGATCGTGATGGACGAAGGCGACATGGCCGTGATAACGCGCGATGGAATTGCCGTCGAGGGTTCGGACGGCGTGCCGAAGGTGCCCGAAATGATGCGCATAGACTGGGACATCGAGGCCGCCGAGAAGGGTGGCTTCGCGCACTATATGATCAAGGAGATCTATGAGCAGCCCGATTCCATCAGGCAGTGCCTCGCGGGCCGGCTGATGGAAGACCTGAGCGTGCGGCTCGCGAACACGTTCGACGAGGCAACTTGGAAGAGCTTCGACCGAATCATCATGATCGCCTGTGGCACGGCTTATCACGCCGGCCTTTTAGGCGAATATATGGTCGAATCGGCGCTGCGGATTCCCGTCGACGTCTATTTCGCGAGCGAGTTTCGATACAACGAGCCGATCTTGCGGGAGAAGGATCTGGTGATCGTCGTTAGTCAAAGCGGTGAGACCGCCGACACGCTGGCGGCGCTCAAACTCTGCACCGAGCAAGGGATCAAGACGCTCGGCGTCGTGAATGTGGTGGGGAGCAGTATCGCGCGCGAATGCGACGCCGTCCTCTACACGCAAGCGGGACCCGAAATCTCGGTCGCAAGCACCAAGGCCTACAGCGGCCAGGTGGCGACGTTGGCGCTCATTACGCTCTACGCCGGGCGATTGCGCGGAGCGGATTCGGCGAAGCTCGACGAGTTGGCCGCCGCGCTGTCGAGAATGCCGGAGTACTTGTCGGAGTGTCTGAAGCTGGACGAGACGACTCAGGAGATCGCGAGGGCGATTCGGGACACGATTTTGATGTTCTATCTCGGCAGGGGAGCCGACTCGGCTGTCGCTCTGGAAGGCGCGCTCAAGATGAAGGAGGTCGCCTACGTGCCCACGCAGGAGTCGCCTGCCGGTGAGATGAAGCACGGCCCTCTCGCGTTGGTGGAGCCGGGCGTGGTCGCGGTTTTCGGCTCCACGAACCCGCAGACGCGCGAGAAAGTGATCAGCAACATCAAGGAAGTCAAAGCTAGGCGGGGCACAGTCATCGCCGTGGTGATGGAAGGCGACCCGCTCACGCCTCGCGAAGCAGACCACGTGATCGCGATTCCAAACATCCCAAGCCACACGATCGCGGCGGCCGTCAGCGTGCTGCCGATGCAGCTGCTGGCATACCATGTGGCACACCTTCGTGGCTGCGAAATCGACCAGCCGAGAAATTTGGCGAAGTCAGTCACCGTCGAGTAATTGGCGACCGGAATCCCTAAGGAGATGTAAACTGGATATATGATCACGAAGGGAGTTCTTATCGGCGGTGCGCTGAGCATGCTGGCCGTCGCAACTGCGCAGGACAAAGTGCTCAAGTGGTACGCGGCGGGGGACGAAGTGGGCCAGTGCGTTTACCGTATCACCGACAGCGCGATCGAATCGAAATCCGACCTCGCTATTGCGGGAATGAAGCTTTCGAGCACTGTCTCGGGCAAATTCAGCGGCGGCAAGATAACCGACTACAACCTCACGTTGAAACAGCCGGGCATCGACCTCTTGATCGACGCCAAGAATGGCAAGGCCAAGATAACGATGAATGGCAAGAAGGAGGATGCTGACTACAAGCCGGCTCAGGCATACTTCGGCAATATTCATCCGGGCACTATCGCCTCGGTAGTTCGCAAGTACGATAAATCCACAGGCGGCAAGCAGACAATCGAGACGCTGATGCTAGACGGAGCCGTCCAGGTCAAGTTCGGAGTCGTGATCGGCACCGCGCGGAAAGTGAAGGAAGAGGTCGTTCAGGCTTTCAAGGCGAGCATCGGTGGCACCGAAATCGATTTGTTCATCGGAGAATCCGGCGATGTGGCCGCAATGAGCGTCCCCGCGCAACGGCTCGACGCAATTGCGGCCGGCTATGAATCGCTGCTTGTCGACCCTGCGACTCTGTTCCCGGAGCTCAGCCAGCCAACAGTTAAGGCGAGGACTTCGAAGAACGTACGCACGCACATGCGAGACGGGGTGGCGCTTAGCGCAGACATTGCAAGGCCGGTCGATGATGGCAAGTACCCGGCGATACTCGTGCGCACGCCCTATGGGCGGGAAGCCTCTATGATAGACGGAGCTTGGTACGCGAAACGCGGATACGTATACGTTTCGCAAGACGTCCGTGGCCGCGGAGGCAGCGCAGGCGCTTGGAAACCGTTCTTCAACGAGCGCAAAGACGGCTACGACACAATCGCTTGGATCATCAAGCAGCCGTGGTCGGACGGCAAGGTCGGCATGATCGGCGGCAGCTACCTCGGCTGGACCCAGTGGTGGGCAGCGGCGGAGGGGCATCCGGCCCTGAAATGCATCATCCCGCAGGTCTCCCCGCCCGATCCCTTTTACAACATGCCTTGGGACCATGGCATACCGATGCTCTTCGGGGCGATTTGGTGGGGCCAGATCGTCTCACAAAAAGCAATGCCGAGAGACCCGTTTGGCAACATGAAGAACTTCAAGAAGTTCCTGACACTGCCGATCACCAAAGTGGATGATGCCGTGCTCGGGAAGAACATCCCGTTTGTAGACGATTGGTGGATGCGCGAGACGAACTCAGCGTTCACGACGGCAGGCGTTTGGAAGGATGCCGCTAAGATCAAAATCCCCGCGCTGCACATAAGCGGGTGGTGGGACGGCGACGGCATCGGGACAAAGCTCAACTACGCGATGATGCGCAAGCTGGGGCGCGAAAACCAGTTCCTGATCTACGGGCCATGGACGCACCTCTTCAACACGACCTCTAAGATCGGAGACGTCGATTACGGCGCGGGCGCGATTCTGGAACTCAATTCGGTCTACCTGCGCTGGTTCGACCGCTGGCTTAAAGACAAGCCGGTTTTGAGCAAGCAGCCCAGAGTGCGTGTCTTCGTCACAGGCGCGAACGAGTGGCGCAACCTTCGGGATTGGCCCGACCCCCGGTCCAAAGAAGTGACGTTATACTTTTCCAAGGGACCTGCGAATGGCGGGAAGAGCAAGGGGGAGCTGTCTTGGATCAAACCCGGGAGCCAGAAGCCGGATCGGTACACCTACGACCCCGGCAAGGCGAAGATCGATATCAACGAACTCTCGATGGACCCGGATAGTTCCAACATCACTGTGCACCTTAAGGCGAGCGACCGGAATGCTCTGCTTTACAAGACCGCGTCCCTCGCGCAGGCGGTAGAGATGGGCGGGCCCATCGACATCGATCTTTACTTCTCGACCTCAGCGGTGGACACGGATTTCTTTGGGAGCGTTGTCGATGTCGACCCAAAGGGGATCATGCGGCTGATCGGCCTCCCGGGGAAATTGCGTGCAAAATACCGCAACGGGATGGACAAGCCTTCGCTGCTCAAGCCGGGCCAAGTCTACAAGATCACTTTAGCGCATTGGGACTCGGCGCACAGGTTTAAGAAGGGCCACCGCATCGG
>JACDEQ010000049.1 GCA_013816225.1 Armatimonadota bacterium
TTGTTGCAGGGTGCTCCGGTGGCGGAGAAATTGCCTCGGGCCCGGCGGGGACCGGAAGGGTCGAGGGCAGTCTCGAAATCGCGGCCTTCCAAGGCGGCTACGGAATCGATTTCTATCAGGCCGCCGCCAAAGAGTTCGAGTCGAAACATCCGGTGCTGAAGATCAAGGTCGAGGGCAACCCGCGCATATGGGAGCAGCTGCGCCCGAGGTTCATCGGAGGCAATCCGCCAGACTTGTGCTACCCCGGATGGGGCATGGACCACTGGGCGCTCGCAGAAGAGGGTCAACTCATGGCCTTCGACGAAGCCCTGGCCGGCAAGCCGTACGAAGGCGAGGGCACTTGGGGCGAAACATTCGAACCCTCCATCCTGGCGCTTGGAAAACTTGAGGGCAAACAGTACGTCCTTCCACACTTCTTCAACGTGCTTGGCTGGTGGTACGACCCAGGCATCTTCACTAAGAACGGCTGGACCCCTCCGAAGACCTACGAAGAGCTGCTGGCTCTCTGCGCGAAGATCAAGGCGCGCGGAATCGCTCCGATCACCTATCAGGGCAAGTACCCGTACTACATGGTCGAGGGAATGCTCCTCCCGTGGGCGATGACCGCCGGCGGAGCGGAGGCGGTACGCGCGGCACAGAACCTCGAGCCCAGCGCGTGGAAATCGCCCGCGATGCTGAGAGCTGCCCAGATGATCGCCGAACTCAGGGACAAAGGGTTCTTCCAGTCCGGCGCTACCGCCATGAGCCACACCGAATCGCAGCAGGAGTTCCTCCAAGGCAAAGCGGCGATGATTCCCTGCGGAACGTGGCTCCATTCGGAGATGAAGAGAGTGATGCCCGCGGGAGCGAAAATGGAGTTCATGCTTCCACCGGTGCTGGCACAGGGCAAGGGCGAGCCGACCAACGTCCTGATCGGCATCGAACCGTGGATGATTCCGAGCGATGCGAATAACCCCGACGCTGCCGTCGCATTTTTTAAGTACATGACCTCACTCGAGAAGGCGAAGCAGTTTGTAGAGGAGAAGGGCACACTGGTCGCGATTAGAGGTAGCGATCGAGCGCAGCTCCCTGAGGTTTTGGTCAAGCCTGCGGCCGTATTCAAGAACAGCAACCTCGTTTGGGCAGTCCAGTATCGCCAATGGTATCCGGCGTTCGACGCGGAGATTCAAAACGCTCTGACGGCCATGCTGAACGGCGAACTGACTCCGGAGGCATTCTGTGTCCGAGTCGAGGCGGCCGCGGAGAAAACCCGCAGAGACCCAAACATCACCAAGCATAAAGTCGCCGGCTAAGACAACGTGGACATTCAAAAGGCATCGGAGTTGTTGCGCGCGCATCCTTGGCACTCTGCTAAAACCATGCCGGAAAATCCGCACGAATACACGCTGCGCAAGCAGTGGGAGAACCAGGAGGATATCGATGGAGTGGCGATCTTCATTCGCGAGAATGGTTACGTTCTAAATTTCAGAGGCCGAGACTACACCTGTTTCGATGTGGACGGCTATAGGCACTGGACCATGGGCAGTCCGGTAACGAAACAGGCCTTATCAACCGCGCACTAAACCAACCATGAGGCGCGACGGTCGAACGACGTTCATCATCACGTTCCTGGCCCCGGCTGTGAGTCTCTATGGCGTCTTTGTGCTTTGGCCGCTCCTTCAATCGTTCGTTCTCTCGCTCTATCGATGGCGCGGCGTTTCGGCGAAGAAGACTTACGTCGGCCTCGAAAACTTTCAAGCCCTAACCCGGGACGACGTCCTCTGGCAGGCTCTAAAGAATAATTTGTGGCTGCTCGTCGTGGGCGGCCTGGCAGTGCTTGTTATCGGCGTCACAATCGCGCACGCGATGCAAGGCTCGGGCTGGATGGCTCGCGCCCTACGCGGCGTGTACCTGTTCCCACAAGTGATCTCCCTCGTCGTTGTGGCGATCCTATGGATGTTCCTCTACAACCCATCCTTCGGCCTGATCACGAGCGGCCTGAACGCCATCGGCCTCGGCGACCTCGCTCGCCCATGGCTTGGTGACTCCAAGACCGCCTTGCCCTCGGTCGGCATCGCTTTCCTGTGGTACGTGCTCGGCTTCTACATCATGCTGTTCGCCGCAGGAATCAAGTCGATCCCCTCGGAGATCCACGAGGCCGCAGCGCTCGACGGATCGGCCGGTCTGAGCAAGTTCTGGAAAGTAACCTGGCCGATGCTTTGGTCGGTCAAACGTGTAGCGGTCGTTTACATCGTGATCAACGTGATGAACGTCTTCGCGCTCGTCTATCTTATGACGCAAGGCGGCCCTGATCGCAAGACCGAGGTCATGCTCACATACCTCTACGAGCAAGCATTCAAGAACAACCAGTTCGGCTACGCAACGGCTCTTGCAGTGGGCGTTTTCGTCGTCTCGATGGCGCTCTGCCTTATCCTGATGTTCCTGTTCAGGAAGAATCCTGAGGAGGCGCGCGTTTGAAGAGAGTGCTCGGCAACTTCGGCCTAGTCTTGTTCGGCCTGAGCGTCGTCGTCCCGCTCATGTGGGTGCTCCTGACCTCGCTGAAATCCGGCCCAGAGGTCTTCGCCTCGCCCTGGAGCCTCCCGAAAAGCCCGCAATGGCAGAACTATTCGAACGCCTGGCAGCAGGCCGGCGTCGCCAAATATTTCCTCAACAGCCTCCTCGTAACCCTTGGGACTCTGCTGATCCTGCTCCCGATCGGTGCAATGGCGGCGTACGTGCTCGCCCGCTACCCGTTTCGGGGTTCGAAAACGATTTTCGGCACGTTCCTCGGCGGGATGATGTTTCCGAACTTTCTTATCATCGTGCCACTGTTCTTCCTTCTCAAAAGCATGGGAATGCTCGATACCAAGACGGGGCTCATCCTGGTCTACGTCGCCTATTCGCTGTCCTTCACGATATTCGTGCTGACGGGCTTCTTCCAATCCCTGCCGAACGAACTCGCCGAAGCCGCGATGATCGACGGGTGTACCGATTCGAGCACGTTTTGGCGGGTGATGTTACCGCTTGCGAAGCCCGGCCTCGTCGTCGTGGGAATCTTCAACGCGATCGGTCTGTGGAACGAGTACGGACTTGCGCTTGTCCTCGTCAACAGCGAAGAAAACCGCACGCTGCCTTTGGGAATCGCCAACCTAGTGATGACCCAGCATTACCAAAGTGACTGGGGGGCGCTGTTCGCGGGCCTGGTAATTGTGATGTTGCCGGTGCTTGTCGTGTACTGGGTTTACCGCGGCAAGATCCATGAAACGATGTTTGCAGGAGCCGTAAAAGGGTAGAAAAGTACTCGGATGGAGCGGCATTTTGGCTACTTCGGTCGTCAACATAAACGGAATTGATTCGATTAGGTTCAAATAAACCTGAAAACCAGTTGAATCCGTGATACAATCCATCTAGTTTGAACCTGAGTTCCCTTGGGGCTCTACGGAGGAAAGAATGAAGTTCTATAACCTGAAGACACGAAGCCACGTCGAAGTGCCCGACTCCGACATGCAAAAGAAGAAGATGGTGCGCAAGACCAAGAACGGCACCCAGACACGATACGCCCTCGTCGCAAACCACCAGGGCAGCAAGCTGTTCAAGTTCGTCAGCGAAGCCGACTACAAAGCCGCGAACTGCAAAGAAGTTTCCTAGCTTCGAAGATGTGAAGAGCGCTCCTCATCGGGCGCTCTTTTTTTAGAGCTTGGCCATGGCAGCGTCCATCTCGGCCGCGAACGCGTCGGCGGGCAAGTACCCGAGGATCTTGTGGACGACGCTGCCTTGAGAATCCAGGAATAGGATCGCCGGAAACCCGTCAATGGCATACTTCTTGACGAGTTCGGGGCCGTCGCCCTTCTCACCGTCGATCTTGATCGGGACAAACTGTCCCGCTCGCCGGATCACGGAATCTTGGGTGTAGGTCTCCGCGTCCAGCTTCTTGCAGTATCCTCACCAATCGGTATAGAAGTCCGCCATCACGAGGGTCTTATCGGACGCGGCCTTCCCAAGCGCGGACTGGAGGTCCCCGGGGTGCCACATGATGCCGGTGCCTGTTTCAGTTCCCTTCTGACAAGAGACGGCGACGAGCGCCAACAGCGGCAGAAGCCGGATGGGTTTCATATGACCTAATATATGTCGTGAAGGCCGAAGTTGTTCGCTTCGACGGCTCCAAGCTCGTCTTCCTCGAAGTATCCGTCGAGGTCGCACGAAGCATGCCCGGCGGCCGCCATCGGTTCGGTCTCCGGACTCACTTGAACAGAACAATCCACGTTCTGCCGGCTGATGTGAAAAACCAACCAGGGGTTCTCGGGCATCGTCTTGGCTGCCTCCTGGGCGTCGGGAACCTGTAGCCACGACTTCCCTGGAGCTTTAAAGAAGACCTCGAACCCGTCCTGCGCTCGACCGGTGAAAACCAGCGCGTACCCCTTCGATGGCAAATCTTCCGGAGGCAAGTCCACAGGCGGGGCGGTGCCAAAGCCTATGGTGGTTGCGGCGATAACGCTTATAAGCATACTTCCTGTCCTCCTTCAGCGTCGATTATATCAGATAGGACGGGATGGTGCAAGTTTTTGTTACTCGTGGAGTGTGTCAAACTTGCAGCGCACGATTTTTGTCCACGGATAGGAGGAAGATAAATGAAGTTGAAGATGGTCACTCTGGCGGCAGCCGCGGCGACATTTGCGGGAGCGGCGGCCCAGTCGGTAATTCCGACACCTCTCGGAATCATGATTCGGGCCGGGATTTTCAACCCCACGAGCGGATCCGGCGGAGCGTTCGGCGAAAGCTGGTTCACGGCCGGGGTCGAGGTCGACATCCTGCGTCTCGGCATGGGCGGGCTGAATCCCATGCGCTCTAAGATCACCGTTTCGGTCGACACCTACAGTAAGAGTGGGGCCGCAAGCGTCCCGGTCCTCGTCAACTACGTCGGCTACATGCAGCGCATCAAGTACTCGGCCGGCGTCGGGTTCAGCATCGCCGATCGCCCCGGCCATGACAGCTCGGCCAACTTCGCATACCAGGTATCGGCCGGCTATGACCTTCCTTGGGCGGGACTGCCTTTGACTGCGGAGCTGCGCTACTTCGGGGTTCAAGGCGTCGGCACGGCCCTTGACGGTTTTGCGCTCACGCTCGGTTTCAGGCTGTAGTATCCAGAAAGGGGACTGAACATCTGCCGTGAGCCTGCGTTAAAACCTGTTGGAGGCGCAGCGAGTCGGAGATCGCATTAGGAGGTCGCGAGGCGACGCTAATCCGGGTATGAACGAGAGCATCATTCAGCGGTGTAAGAACCACGACCGGACGCCTTCGGCTTGCTGATCGACCGGTACGCCGCGCGGGTTTTCGGCTTCGTTTCGCGCACGGCGCGGGACCGCGACGACGCCGAAGACATCGCGCAGGAGGTCTTCATTCGAGCGTTTCAGAGCGTGATAAGGTTCGATGGCCTGCCCCCTTTCTAACCTGGCTTTTCAAGATCGCAACGAACTTAAGCATCGACCGCACGCGGAAGATGGGCCGACGGCAGGCGTTTGTGTCCTTTGGGAATGACGCAGATTCTCATCGAGCATCCGCAGTTTTCGATGTGCACGCGGGCCCGTAGAGCCAGGCCATCGTCGGAGAGATGGAGTCGGCGATCGAGGGTGCTAAATCGTATGGCGGCGTCCGGTCTGCAATCGTTGGGAGCATGAATTCGGAAACTCTCGATCGCATCCTACTGTCTTTAAAGGGGCAGCCGAAGCGGCAAGGCCGCCCATTGCGCAATAATTACTTAGAATGACAGGGCCCACTCCACCCGTAAAGGGACGGAAACTTCCTCCCAGGAATCCATGGATAAGGCGCTTCAAGCGCGCCCTCTGGGCGAGTTTCGCGCTCTTGCTCGGCATGTTCATCGCGTTCGGCGCCTACGTTTGGGTCATTTTCAACTCGCTCGACGCGAAAGTTGCGTTGCTGCCCAAAAAGCAGGCAGATCTCCGCCGCCGCCCCACCGAAATTCTCTCCGCCGACGGCGTCGTCCTATGCCGGCTGGCTACGGAAATGCGCGAGCCCGTGAGCTACCCCGACATCCCCAAACGGATAATCGATGCCACGATCGCGGCTGAAGACATTCGTTTCAATGAGCACAGCGGCGTCGATCTTACGGCCATTGTCCGAGCCATTTGGATCAACTTGAGGTCAGGTTCGGCGAGACAAGGGGGCAGCACAATTACCCAGCAGGTAGCCAAGAGGCTCCTGACCACCGGTGACCGAACGTTCCGCCGAAAGATCGAAGACGCGTGCCTGGCGCTCCAGATAGAACGCAAATACTCCAAAGAGCAAATCATGGAGATCTATCTCAACCAGGTCTACTATGGCTCCCAAGCATATGGCGTCAAGGCCGCAGCCGAGGTGTACTTTGGGAGACCGCTCGACGAGCTGAGCCTTAGCCAAACCGCCTTGCTTGCGCGTCTGCCGCGTCGGCCATCCGACGAAAACCCGTTCGTGAACATGGAGGCCGCCAAGGCAAACCGCGACGTCGTGCTGCAGATAATGCTAGAAGAAAACATGATCGAGCCGGACGACTTCGATCGGGCGATGAAGGAGAGGGTTCGGCTAGTCTCTGCGAAACCGATCAGAGGCATCGGCATCAAACATTCGCCCTACTTCGTTACTTGGATCCTTGAAGCCCTTCGCGACCGTTTCCCGAACGAGGATTATGCGCGTGGCGGCTACAAGGTTTACACGACGCTCAATTACAAAGCTCAAGTCGAAGTGGAAGACGCCGTAGCGGCCACGATTCGCCGCAATCGGCACAGACGGGTGACGGAGGGGGCGATGGTCGTCATAGATACCAACGGCGAGGTCGTCGCCATGGTGGGCGGCCTCGATTTCGGCCGCTCTCAATACAACATCATCACTCAGGGGCACCGGCAACCCGGAAGCTCCTTCAAGCCGTTCGTGTACGCCACGGCCCTGGAACTGGGCACGATCCAACCGAACTCGTCCGTTTCCAACGCGCCGATCGCATACCGCGACCCAAGCAGCGGGCACGTCTGGCGTCCTAAGGGCGGCGGCAGAGGCGGATCCATGAGCCTGCGATCGGCTTTCATCAATTCGGTGAACATTCCGGCTATTCACGTCAACATCGACGTCGGTCCAGAGAACGTCGCCCGGTTCGCGAAGGATGTGTTCGGTTTTCGCTCCGAACTCTTCCCAGGCCCGGCTCTCGCCCTCGGCTCGAGCGCCGTCAGCCCGCTGGAAATGGCCCAAGCGTATAGCGTATTCGCCACAGGTGGAAACCGGGCCACGCCCTACGGTATCCGCCGCGTGGTGGGCCCAGAGGGCACGATCGTTGCAGACTTCAGGCCGTTGATCGCGCCCAATGTTCTCAGCGGCGGCACGGTGGAAACCCTTCGAGATCTGATGCGCGGAGTAGTGACTAGCGGTACGGGAAGAGCCGCCGGATCCGTGCGCAATGCATCTGGAAAAACCGGGACGACCAACAGTTATCAGGACGCATGGTTTTGCGGATTTACCGATAACTTGATCGGCATCGCCTGGGTGGCAAACGCAACCTACGACCCCGACAGCACGCCCGCCTGGAAATACGGCCGAATGGACGGCGTCATGGGAGGCAAGGTCTCGGCGGTGATGTGGGCAAACGCGATCGGGCCAGTTCAGCGAATGTTCGACGGGCGGCCAAAGCCTGCCATGAATACTGGGGATGCGCAAATGCTTACGCAGGACGTGGGCGACACGATTCGCATTCGGGTTTGCAGCGAATCCGGTCTTCGGGCGCGACGGAGCTGCCCGTCGGTTCGCCGCGCGATGGGACGCGACCAAGTTGCGGAACTCGGACGGTGCGACCTGCGACATCCGCGCCAACGCCAGGTTCGCGAATCTGATCCCGATCCGGAGCAAGATCCGGATCCCGGCCCTCCTGAAGACACAGACCCCTCCGATGCGCCGGCGCCCCCGATTGCCTGGGGCGACCCGCCAGCCAAGCCGCCAACCGTGAGGCGTCCGACCGTTGACAATGTCAGTGTCGAAATTTGTGTCGAAACAGGCTTGCGCGCAACGACGTACTGCCGCCTCAAGCGACTCCAGAAGTTCCGCCGAGGCTCGGAGCCGCTGGATACCTGCCACGTTCATAGACCGTAGCATGTCGGCAATCGAACAGCAGCGCGGGCCTCGACTGAACTCGCAAGCATACATACTGCCGATTACGGTGGGTATTGCGCTTATTGGTATCCTTCTCCGGCTCTGGTTCCTCCAAATCGTGAAAGGCGAAGAGCTCGGCCAGCAGGGACTGGAAGGTCGAACTGTGAGCATCTCGGTTCCCGCACCCCGTGGAGAAATCGTAGACCGTAGAGGGCTTGCTTTGGCGGGCGTGAAGTCGGCGCTCGCCCTAATGGTTACTCCCGGGCCAATCATGGACAAGCCGGAACTCGTCGGCCGACTCGCTCAGATCTGCTCGCTCGACAAGGCAGAAATGATGGATGACATCAAGGAAAACTCTTACCGCAGATTCCTACCCTTCGTCGCCAAGTTGGGGATTACCGCCGAGCAGGCAGTTGCGGTCGAGGAGCAGAGAGCGTTCCTCCCCGGCGTTTTCGTGAGGCCGGAATCGGTCAGACAGTACCCCTTTGGTCCAGCATCGGCTCACGTTATCGGATACGTCGGCGTTCCTAACAAGGAGGACGTCCGAAGGCTTTCCGAAGGCAATCATGGCCTTCCTAGCTTTGTCGGCAAAGTCGGCGTCGAGCGCGTTTACGACGATGCGCTGATGGGAATTGCCGGCAAGGATTGGGTCGAGGTGGATTCGCGTGGCCGCCAACTAAGAGCGCACAACTCGGATCCGCCTATCCCCGGGAGCAAGGTTGTGCTGACCATCGACCTCCAGCTGCAGAAGGTCGCCACGGAGCTCATGGCAGGTAGGAAGGGCGCGGTTGTCGCCCTCGATCCTCGCAGCGGGGAGATCCTCTGCATGGTCAGCGGGCCCTCGTTCGACCCGAACCTATTCGCTAGGCGAGCACCCCGGAAGCAGGTTCAGGCGATCCTCCGAAGCGAACTCCAGCCCATGCATGATCGCGCCAGCCGCAGCGCCTACGCGCCCGGCTCGACTTTCAAAATCGCCACACTCATCGGTGGTATCCAGACCGGCACGCTGACGCCGACCACCACCTATCATTGCACGGGCGGCGTACGTCTCGGCAGCCGCTTGTTTCGATGTCTAGGCCATCACGGCACGATCTCATATGAACGGGCTATGGAGAAGTCGTGCAACGTCTTCTTTGCCCAAGTGGGCCGCAGGGCCCAGGGAGAAGGAATGGCGAAGGCTGCGATCGGACTCGGCCTCGGCCACAAAACTGGGGTTGATCTCCTCGGCGAAAATCCTGGGATTATTCCAAATGAAAAATGGATTAAGGAGCACGAACGAACTTGGTACCCCGGTGACGCCATCAACATGGCCGTCGGCCAGGGATACGTCGAGGCTACCGCTCTCCAGATGGCGACATACATCGCGACCGTAGCTAGCCGGGGCAAAAGGTATCGGCCGCACTTGCTGCGATCCACGATTCCACCGGGGATCGAGGAGAAGCCGATCCGCTCGAAGCCTGAGCTCCTGTGTGAAGTGGAGCTCAGTGATGACTGGTGGGACCGGATTCATCGAGCGTTGACTCGGGTCGTCCAAAGCGGAACCGCGCGGAGCGCCCAGATAAGCGGGATCACCGTTGCAGGCAAGACGGGAAGCTCCGAACACCGCCGGGGCAAATCGTCACACGGTTGGTTTGTCGCTTTCGCTCCCGTGGAGCACCCCCAGATCGCGATCGCGGTTGTTCTCGAGGCCGGCGGTCATGGTGGATCGGTGGCGGCCCCCGTCGCAAGAGGCGTCATCGAAAAATACCTGCGAAGTAGACCTCAAGAGGCCGCCCGCTGAATCGAGTCCAGCCGGATTTCGATCTTCTTGCGAATGTCCACAAGCTTCTCTGCACCGTCGACGGATTCGCCGGCCAGCTTGAACGAGCGGGCCTGTTCGACGAATTGCTGTAACTCTTCCAGCGTCATTCCCCGCTCTAGGGCCACATCCGCGTCGGTTGCTCTGCGCCCAAGCTTTCTGCTCAATGCGTCCCTATCTTCTTCGACCTGTGTCAGCCCGGTAACCCGAAGGAGTTCCGGCAGCGTCTTGGTTTCGTATTCCCTTAGGATATCGCGCGCGCCGGATAGCAACGCGATCTCATTTTTCTTGTCGCCCCTGCCTCCGGCTCGGTTCGCAAGAAAAATGTGGGCGTCTACGGCATCCGTGCCGACCAACCACGGCAAAGCCGAAACGGCCTTGGCTTCGGCCTGGCCCGCGGTGATCAAGTCCTTGGCAGTGGCTTCCGCGTCCGCCATGCGGCCATGCTCCACCAAAAAGTCCAGATACCTGCGCAGTGAGTAAGAGCTCTTGTGCTGCTGAGCCGCAGTCGCATAAGCCTGTCGCGCATCCTCCAGCTGGCCACTTGCCTCGTACGCTTCGCCGAGGATAAACAAATGCTTCGGGGTTGGCGCCAGATCCACGGCTTTGTGCGCACCGGCAACTGCTTCCTCGGGCCGGCGCATTGCAACGTCGACGCGGGACAGCTCCGCGTGTGGCTGAGATGCCAGGGGAGTGGCAGATACGGCCGATCGCAGACGCCTTTCACCCACATCGATCCTCCCTTCTCGAAGTGCGTACAGTCCAACCGACATCTGGTACTGCGAAACCGCGACGACGACAAGGTAATAGAGCGCCGCCAGTGATATCAGGCCAGCGCCGAAGGCCCGGCTCAGTAGAGGCGCGCGTTCCGGGGCAACCCCATCGACGGCGAGCAATAAGCCAATACCCAGAAAAGCGAATAAGGCCGTAGCGAACCCGAAATAGCTGAGGCTCGACTCGACGACCAAGTTGGCGCCGGCAGCGACCACCCCAGCCGCAATCCCCATTCGAAGGAGGTTGATTTCGGCGGGCATCCCTTCATGCCTACGCAGCACTGCCACGAACCAAACACCGGCGATGAGGAGCAGCAAGATGGCCGCTGGAACGCCAGACTCCGCGGCCATCTGCAAGTAGCTGTTGTGGGCGACTACCGAACCCTCGGTCGCCGTGAAGTTCTGGATTTCCTCGCCGAATGTCCCTGCGCCCGAACCGAATGCTGGATAGGCTTGCGCCATTTTGATGGTGTCCTTCCAGAGCTGTTGCCGGAACCCGAAAGACTGCTGCGCTTCCTGACCAGCCGCCATTAGCCTGCCACCCGCGGCTGATTTCTCCCCCACTGCAGATGCAAGCGACGATATCCCTACGACCAAAAAAGCCGCAAGCGCGATGACCGACCCGAGGGCAACAAGATGCCGGCGTCCGAGCAAACGGTGGACGGCCGCAAAG
>JACDEQ010000256.1 GCA_013816225.1 Armatimonadota bacterium
GCTCTGGGCTATTTCCCGGGCCTTCTCAAAGTGGCGCCGAAAGACGCTGAACTGAGGCTGGCCTATGCAGCGTCGCTCGCAGAATCCGGCAAGCAGGCGGAGGCGGAAACGCAGGTACGAAAGGCGATGGCCGACCATCCGGAGTCCACCCACGTCCGCTTCGCTCTAGGGGAAATTCTGCTGAGGCGCGGAAAAACGAGGGAGGCGGCCGCCGCGTTTGCCGATGCTGTCCGGCTAAACCCGGAGGCAATAGAGCCCTACATCGCGCTCGCGCGACTCGAATCAGGGCGGAAGAATCATTCTGCATCGGCCCGGCACTACGAGGCTGCGCTGGGGATTGCTCCGTTCAACCGCAACGTCTTAAGGGCCTGGGCAGACGAGTTGAAGAAATCGAACCAGATCGATGCCACGATCAAGCGACTCGTGCGCTCACACCCCGACGACGAAGCATCCTGGTACCGCGCGGCTGTGCTCTACAAATCGAAAGGGAATCTCGGCGCAGCAAGCAGCTTGTATAGACGACTCTCCATGCGAAATCCCAACCTGCCGCCCCTATAGGGCGTACATAAGTTGTGTCTCAATACTGTCATTCGTGTGCGGCTTCTCTCGACAATCCGGATTTCAAGGGCGAATCCGACATCTACTGCAAGTTTTGCGTCGACGCGGCCGGCAATCTCAAATCGCGCGAAGCCGTTCAGAAGGGGACCACGAGTTGGTTCACGACCTGGCAGCCAAACCTGAACGAGACGACCGCGAACGAACGAGCGGCGACCTACATGAGTTCCCTGCCCGCCTGGGCCGAGTAGTTTAGTTATACTTGCAGGCTACAGCCCATGAGTGACCATGAGTACCCTGGGTTCTGGCCGCTCGTGCGCTCGGACCTCGACAGCTACCTTCAGCGCAAGACCGGCGCGTCGCCTTTGTCGATTTGGCTCAAGTACTGGAGCGTCGCTTATGAGCATCCCGGTGCGGTGGCGCTGCTGGCCAACCGCGCCGCCTCCGTTTTGAGGAATGGGAAGCCCGATCCGATCACTCGATTCTGCTTCCGCGTTTGGTCGGTTATGTTGCGTATCTCGGCCACGATTCTGGGGGGCTCATGGATAAGCGGCCATGCCAAGATCGGCAAAGGCGCAAGGCATATGCACCAAGGTGGCGTGATCGTAAACGGCGCCACGGAGATCGGCGACTATTGTGATATCTGGCAAGGCGTCAACCTCATCGCGGACCAGACGCTAAAGGCGCCGAAGATCGGCAACTGGGTGACTCTGGGCGCCAACTGCATGGTTATCGGCGGCGTAGAGGTCGGCGATTTCGCGGTGATTGGCGCAGGAGCGGTGGTCACGAAGAACGTGCCGGCCGGGGGCGTGGTTGTGGGTGTTCCTGGTCGCGTGGTCAAGCTTCTCGATCCTGCGCACAGGCCCGAACAGCTTCCCGAACGCGGCAACGTATCCACGGACGAGTACGACGCATACGTGCGAGCCCACCGTTAGGAGGCGAGGATTTCGACGTTTGCACGTGGGACGGTCACTTCCCTGCCGTCTTCGAGCATGGCCTTGAGGACGCGAACCTCGGTGCCCGATTCCACAACTTGAAGCTCGGCGGGAAGGCCCACCACTTTGCCAATCGCCCCGAAATACGGTTCCCGAATGATTCGGATCGGCGTGCCGTGCTCGAGCATCCCGCCCGCATCCTCTTTGGGCTCACCGGCGGGAGGGTTGTCGGATGGCACGATCACCTCTGGGCGAATAACCCCCGCGCGGATCTGTGTCGCACCGTTGACGCTTGCTTGCTTGCCCTCGAGGGATTGGAGCAGTTCGAAAGTTCGCTGAGCCATGGCAAGCTCGCCAAATCCTTCCGTAGCGATTATCGTGAGCGGGATAGCTTCCTGGCCCGTGATGGCCACGCCTATGTCGTAGCCGAGATACTTCGTTAGGTCCACGTCTCGTATGGCTCCCGCGATCAGGCCGACCACGCCGATCTCCGCAGCACGCAGCATCGCCACATAGCTAATGCCGGAACCGCCAACGAGGATGCAGCCCCGGTGCTCGTCCTTGATATGGCTCCTGTCCAGGACATCCGCAGCTGAACTTACAACCACGTGAATTTCGCCCTGCCTCTCACCTCCGACCCCGAAAATTCCTTGGACCATGGCGCCGCGCGTCTCGATGATCGCCCCTTCTTCAGGGAGGATGTCCACAACCTTGCCGCGCACATATGCCGTGATCTCGACCGGAATGGGTGCTTCCCGTACCAAGAGCGTGCCGGTGGCCTCCGACAGCGACTCCGCGGTACCGTTGTAGTCGCAGATGCACATGCTCTTGAACATTCCGAAGATTCCTTTCGATTCGGCCAGTTGCTCACCGGCTGTAACGGGGTCGCCGATCGATACCTTAAGAAGAGAGGGAACGTCCTTGGCTTCGACACCAAGTTTTTCGGCGATCTTGACGGCTTGGAGAACGCCGGGCAGTTCGGTTCGCGCCGCGACGGTAGTCGGCTCCACGGAGTCTCCGACTTTGACCAAAACCTCGCCCTTCAAGGGGAGACGACGGACTTTGTGAACGATCTGGTCGGCGCTGACGGTAAGGCCGGGCGTATAGGCTGATCCCATGGGAGTCCTAGTTTAGCATCCGGCGTCTACTCTGCAAGCAGCTTGGCCGGACAAGCCACACATGGTAAAAACCCTCTACTCAAGATCGCGCGTATTATCTTTATTAGGAGGCAATTTTTATGAAACGTGCTTTGATCCTCTTTGCCTTGACGGCTCTTGCGGTAGCGGCGTGGGCAATCACGCATCGCGCCCGCGGAATCGGGGTCGTCGAAGGCGGCTCCTGGGCCGGCGCTCACTTCGACTTTTACGTTCAACAACCGGAGAACCCCAATAGCCCGAACCGATTTTACTTTTGGGACCACGGCCAGTTCGTCGCTGTGGACATCTATATCACCGAGTTGGATTCCGAGGTGCAGTGGGGCCGTGCGACCGCACGCTTCAACGGTATGGGAACATATAACGGCTCCGCAGCGCAGATTAGCGTCTTCGTTCTAGACGGCGGGCGGTCGCGGCCCGACCGATTCACCATGGAATGCCGCGCCATGAACGGCCAGCTGATGCACAGCGCAAACGGTGTTCTTACCGAAGGCGACCTCACCGTTAGCCATCCTCAATAGCCGGGCGGTAGACTGTAGGCAGTTATGAAGCCTGGAGCTATTCTTGCCGACGAATTGATGCCGATCTACCATAAGGTCGCTGCCGGCGAGAGGCTTTCGTTCGATGACGGCGTCGCGCTTTACAGGTCCCGCAACCTAAGCGGTGTTGGCTATTTGGCGAATTTGGTGCGCGAAAGAAAGCACGGCGCACGGACTTTTTACGTGCGGAACCAGCACATCAACTACACCAATATTTGCAACAAATTCTGCAAATTTTGTTCTTTTTACGCGAAAAAGGGTGGGCCAGAGCCCTATGAGATGTCGATTCAAGAGGTGCGCCAAGCGCTGCGCCGCCATAAGCACATCCCAATCACAGAGGTCCATAGTGTCGGCGGAATCAATCCGCGCCTGCCCTATTCGTATTATTTGGATTTCCTTCGAGCGATCAAGGAAGAGCGGCCGGGCATTCACGTCAAGGCCTTCACCGCCGTCGAGATCGTGGAGATCGCCCGCGTCGGAAAGACGACGATCGAAGGGGCACTACGCGATTTAATGGAAGCTGGACTGGACTCTCTTCCAGGCG
>JACDEQ010000257.1 GCA_013816225.1 Armatimonadota bacterium
GAACGGCGTGAGCCAGTTCGGTCCCTATCCACTGCGCGCGCAGGATATTTGAGAGGAGTCGTTCCTAGTACGAGAGGACCGGAATGAACTGACCTCTGGTGTACCAGTTGTTCCGCCAGGAGCATAAGCTGGGTAGCTACGTCGGGAAGGGATAAGCGCTGAAAGCATCTAAGCGCCAAGCCCACCTCAAGATTAGATATCCCATGGCATAAGCCAGTAAGACCCCCGGAAGAGAATCGGGTCGATAGGCCGCAATTGTAAGCACGGTAACGTGTTCAGATAAGCGGTACTAATAGGTCGAGGGCTTAACTAAATGGGCATTACAAATGCTAATTCCACAACACATGCAACTGTCAAAGCGGTTGGCGCTCTTTGACAATTTCAATTCGGGTGGCCATGGCGAGGGGGAAACACCCGTTCCCATCTCGAACACGGCAGTTAAGCCCCTCAGCGGCGAAAGTAGTTGGCTGGCAACGGCCTGCAAGGCTAGCACGCTGCCCGGATTGATGCTTTGAAAGCCCCGCATTTGCGGGGTTTTTTTGCTTGGAGAAGACGGCGGGGGCAGTGCTGATCAGGCTGTAGCTAGACTACTTGAACCTGGGAGGTGACCTAGACATTGGACATGTTCGACCCGAACTATCTTGTACCCGGCGTGTTCCGCTGTCGCGACCGGCGCCACTCAGAGGCTCTTTTGCTTGGAGTTGCGCAAGCGAGGCATAACTTACACTTCAGGTCACAATCGGTTTCTTTGGGGTTTTCGGGATAGCGCTAAGTTCCCGTTCTTCGTGTCGCCTGCTTGGCCGCATTTCATCGACGGTACGGTTGAGGACATTGCTAAACGCACCGTGGCATTTCGCGAAGAGATTGTCGATTGCGTTCGCGGACAGGAGGCAGGTTTTGTCGAGTTGTACGAGCGATTGACCGAGCGCTTTGACTTTGTTCATGATCTTGAAGCCACGATTCGAGACTCGCCGGTCGATGCCTGGTTGCCGCCCATGCTTCAAGCCATAACGCATGCTGAACGCGCCCGGGAACTGCTGAGCCTCCTTAAGACGCACGATCTCGAGTTCTTGGACGACAACGGCGCCCAAGCCGCAGAGTATTTCTGCGAGGCGCTCGGCTGGATGCTTGGCGGGATGAGTGGTCTTGACCATACCTTCGCCAAGGCTGGCGATTTGAAGCGCGGCAGGACGCATCTCTCCGAGGAAGAGATGGAGGCATTGTATCATTTCGGTCTACCGAGGAATTGCTATTCCGAGGCCGCCCTGGACGTTGGGCTTGCTTTGCAACGGCATACCTTGCAGGCTCAACAGCGAAAGTCGATTGTCGCGGACGACCCCGAAGACCTGCGCAGGACTCAGGACGTAGGCACTCAACTGGCCCTTGATCTTCGGGAAGATATTCGCCAACTTCACCGGAAGCTTGACGAACTTAAGGATTCAACATCAAGCGGCCGACTTCAGGCCCTCGACTTCGCCGAGGGGACCGCGGACCGAGATTACGGGGCGCTCCTAGAGCAGGTGAGTACTCAGCGAGAGCAGTTAGAAGCCTACGAGAAGATGTTCCAAGATGGGACCGACGACGACAGGAGGCTCAGAGAGGAACGAGATGAGCTTAGACGCGAAGTTGGAAGGTTGAAATTCGCCAAGGGCCAAGACCGTTTGCTTCAACTGACCGACGTATTGCAGCCTGCCGCGAAGGATATCGTAGATGCCCTCCAGTTGTTGGAGGCGCGTTACGGTGAGAAGATCGTTATTGCGCCAAAGGCTCTGAGGTCGGCCCGCGAATCGAAAGCACAAAAAGCGGGGTGGGACGCCGGCGTAGTGGCCGAGTTCTGGAAGCTCTTGGAGTCGATACCGACAGTGCTATTCAGATTGAAGTTTGATGAACCGGTCATCGACCCCACCGATCCATACACCGCCGAAACAGGGTTTGACCTTGCTATGACGGAGGGAAAGCAGACGAACAGGAATCCGAGGTTTGTCAATCTGCGAAAGTGTGAACACGGCGGTCGGGATGTCGACATCACACCCCACATCAAGTACAGGAAAGGCAAGGTTCATGTCCGTGTCCACTTGGGTTTCCTCGTTGACGAAAGAAAGATTCTGATAGGGCATTGCGGCGACCACCTTGAAAGTCAGGGCACACGTCGGCTGCAGTGAATACCGTTGCCTTCACTCTGCGGCCGCCCAGGTTGCCAGATCTCGGACGTGGTGGCCGATCCTCCAGTAGACGAATGCCTCGGCGACGGCGATTAAGAACACTTCGTACCACGTTGTGTGGTCGGACTCTTCGCCCCACCCAAGCACCGCAGCCAAGAGGAACGCAATGGCGAGAAAGGTCACTAGGCAGCGTAGGCTAACGACCCAGCCGATCACGAGCATTCGCTGCAGGAAGTGCTTGCCTTCCGATCCGCCATTCCTTCGATAGACTGTGCTGGCAACCCCGATCAGGAAACTCGAACCCGCGCTGAGCCAGTCCCATACATTGATGCCGGTCAAACTTGAACCAAGAAGCAGCGAGAGCGAAACCGCTGCTGAGGAAAGCGCTGTAAACGTGACGGCATACGGCAAAAGCTACGGGTCGGAATAGGGCCCAGCGGCCAGTTCCTTTTTGAGCTTGTCGATGTTCCAGAAGTACATCCGGCTTTCCCTCAGGCAGATATCCCGCATCATTCGCCATCGGGATGTTAAACTGACTGTGATTGTTAGAGCGCACTCGGATGGCACGGAGTGTTCGGAGGGCACACGGTCGGTGCCCACCGGATTCGTGCCGTGCTCGAGCTGTTCGAAAGACACACGTCCTGGGCGTTCGACGTCCGCTTCGAGTGGTGGGAAAAACAGGGCATCTGGGTAATCGCGATCTAGGAGTCTGCTGGCGGCGGAGGCGTAAGATCTCCTTCTGTCCTCACTGCGGATCGCGCTTGAGCGGGTGAGAACGCCAAGAAGCGCCCGCTGAAAATCGATGCATCCACCGCACTGGGCATCAAGGGATGAAGCATACTCTCGACCATGAACGCGTTCGCCGTTGCAGCTCTGCTTGTCCTGTCCCCGATCCAGGAGCCCAAGGTTCAAGGGTTCGATGACCAGCCCGTTCAAACCAAGCATTCCATAACACTTCGTAGGCACAAGATTACATACACTGCGACCGCCGGATACATCCCGATCCGCAGTACTGCGGGCGAGCTCGAGGGCCGCATGTTCTTCGTGGCTTACACCAAGGACGGTGCGCATTCCGAAACCCGGCCGGTCATCTTCGCCTTCAACGGCGGCCCAGGATCGGCCTCTCTTTGGCTACACCTCGGCACCATCGGCCCGCGCCGTGCCCCGATGAACGACGACGGTTCGTTGCCGAAGCCGCCCTATGAGGTTGTCGACAATCAGGAGAGCTGGCTCAGCGCCACGGATATCGTGATGGTGGACGCCATGGGCACGGGATACAGCCGCCTCGCGAAGCCGGAGTTCGGCAAATCGTTTTACGGGGCGCGACAAGACGTGTGGTCGTTCGGGGAGTTCATAAGGGAATGGCTTTCCAAATACAATCGGTTCCGATCCCCGGTTTTCCTCGCCGGCGAGAGCTATGGGGGTATTCGAAGCGCCGGTCTCAGCGATCACCTCCTCGAGAGTGGCACGGCGCTGAGCGGCATTATCATCGTGTCGGGCACGATGAATTTCCAGACCCTGGACGCGGCGCGAGGAAACGATCTGCCCTACGTCAGCTTTTTGCC
>JACDEQ010000050.1 GCA_013816225.1 Armatimonadota bacterium
CAATGACGATGGCCTTTTCGCTAAGTTCGGCCTTGATCTTCTTCGCCAGGAAGTCGATGGCGCCGACGTATCCATAGACGAGGCCGGACTGAAGGCTGCCGCGTGTGTCGCGCCCGATCGCCTCTTTCGGAGCAGCGATGTCGACATTGGGGAGCTTAGCCGCACGCGAGAAGAGGGCCTCCATCGCCACGATCGGCCCCGGCAGGATGCTTCCGCCGACATACTCGCCTTCTAGCCCGACCACGTCGAAGGTGGTTGCCGTGCCGAAGTCGACCACAATCGCCGGCGTCGAGTGGAGGGCCTTGGCGGCAACTGCGTTCGCGAGACGGTCGGCGCCGACGGCCGAAGGCGGATCGTAGAGCACCGGAATGCCCGCCGAGTTTGCTTCGAGAAATTGAATCTCCTTGTCGAGCCATCGAGTTGCGAAGAGGTTCAATGCCTGCGTTAGGGCCGGTACGACGTTGGCGCAGAAGACCGCTTCCGGCTTCGGTTCGATACTCGACTCGCGACACAGGGACAAGTAGAAGTCGGCGATTTGGTCTTCTGTAGCGCCGGCGTCGGTCCGATAACGCCAGATGGCCCCCCAATCGGCACCGTCCCAAAGGCCGAAAACCGTGTGGGTGTTGCCTGCGTCAATCACCAAGAGCATGGGTTAGATCCACTCTTCCTTGAACTTGGCCGCCGAGGTCTTGTTGGACCCTGGCCACAATTTCGTCGGCGACAGCGTCGCGTTGAACCGAGTCTTCGGCTTCTACCATAACCCGGATCATCGGTTGGGTGCCGCTGGGGCGGACGACGATGCGCCCGCGTTCGCCAAACTCGCCCGAACGCATTGCAACCAGATTATGGATGTCGGTAGCCTGCTGCCAAACCTTTCTATCCGGTACGCGGACGTTCACGAGTAGTTGGGGCCAATTTTCGAAGACCGGGGGCAACTCCGAAGCCGCACAGCCGGACTTTCGCAAGACGCGGAGCAGCTGGAGGGCGGTGAGGAGACCGTCGCCGGTAGGCGTCAGGTCGCTAAATATGATGTGGCCGCTCTGCTCGCCGCCGACTTTCGCGCCGGTTTCGGCTATACGCTCAGCGACGTACCGGTCACCCACACCCGTCCTTTCAAGAGTGATCCCTAGGCCTTCGAGAGCGCGCTCGAAGCCCATGTTGCTCATCACCGTTCCGACGATGATCGGCGGCTCCAGCTTGTCCCAGTTCTTCCAAAATGCCGACCAGATTCCCATCAAACGGTCGCCATTGATCAGCTTGCCGCCTTCGTCGCTGAACACACAGCGATCTGCGTCGCCGTCGAAGGCGATCCCGAGGGCCGCGTTCGATTCGACAGTAAGCTGTTGGATCATGCCTGGGTTCGTTGCGCCGCACTCGTGGTTAATATTCGTGCCGTCAGGTTGGTCGAACATCGAAACGACCTCGGCTCCCAGATTGCGCAGGAGTCGCGGTGCGATCGCGGACGCCGCACCGTTTGCGCAGTCGACCGCGACGCGCAGACCGTCAAGCCTTTCCGGCAGTTGGTCCGATAGCCAGGATTCGTACGCGCTCAGCAACTGCGGTTCCTGACTCAAAGCGCCGACCTGGTCGCCGGCGACGCTCGGGAGGTTATCGATCAGAGCTTCGATTTCGGTTTCGGCGGTGTCGGATAGCTTCCGGCCGTCGTGTCCGAGGAACTTGATGCCGTTATCTTCTGCGGGGTTGTGGCTGGCCGAGACCACGGCGCCCAAGTGAAATGTGTAGGAGGTGCGGACGGCGAACGAAACGCCGGGAGTCGGCGAAACACCCAGGGTCGTCACATCGACGCCCGCCGAGTTGAATCCAGCTGCGAGCGCCGCGCCCAGCATCGGGCCGCTCTTGCGGGTGTCTCTGCCGATAACTGCGCTGCCGCCCCCGCTGTTTCGAAGCCAACTTCCTGCGGCCCTGCCAAGACGAACGGCCAGATCGGGGGTTAGGTCTTTGTTGGCGACGCCGCGGATACCGTCGGTGCCGAACAGGCTCAAGATTTCTTGCCTTTGCTCACACGCGCCTTAGTTGGGCGCAAAACCTTCTTGCCAATAGCGTATCCCCTTTCGATTTCGCCGATGACGGTGCCTTCGTCGTGCTCGCTGTCCTCGGTTGCAACAGCCTCGTGGATGTGCGGGTCGAACGGCAAGCCGACGGCAAGAATGGGTCGGACGTTGTACTCCTCGAGCGCTGCGCGCAACTGCTTGTCCACTAGACGGACGCCTTCGATAAGGGATTCGATGTTCGTCCCTGCCTCCGCCGCTTCGAGAGTTCTCTCGAAGTTGTCGAGTACCGGCAGGAGCTTGCCGGCTAACCCAGCGGCAACCGCTTCCTTGGCGTGCTGCATGTCCTGGACAGACCGACGGCGATAGTTCTGCAGGTCCGCGATCGCTCGAAGCATTCCGTCGCGGGTTTCTGCTAACTGCCGTTCTAGATCTGCCACTTGTGCCTCGAGATCGGCAATGCGGCCGTCGTCCGTTGCGTCCAATGGACCTTCGATCTCCTTGACGTCGCTCGGTTCCTCGGGTTCAATCATCCAGTGCGATTTTACCTGCGGGCAGTTAGTCGCCCCGCTGGATGATCCGGTTCATCGCGGGGTAGGAGTCTTTGGACAATAGCTCGCGACGCTCTCCCGTTGGTCCGCGGAACACGCGGAGAGTTGAGACGCTGTAGCCATGCTTTCCTGGATTCGCGATGTTGCCGCTTGCGCCACGCGCGTCGGACAACGTTTGCGGCTCGCGGACGCTGTCGACGATTTGGATTATCGCAACGGCGTCTTTCAGGTGTGATTTCCCAAGGATTTCGCACACGACCCGCTTGTCCTGGACTCGCGCGACGATCCGGACGGGCCAGGGGCGTGGATTTCTAAACCGCAAATCGATGTTGCTGTAGGCCACCGCGGCGTCTCGGCCAGGGGGGATATAGCCCGGAGCGAATCGGTGGCGGTGACGCTCGGTGATTTCCATTCCAGCAAGCAAGGCTGTGTTGTAGAGGGTAGAAGAGGTTTGGCAGACGCCGCCTCCCCACGTCCAAACCAGTTGGCCATTGAAGCTGACGGGGGCCCTTCGGTAGCCCTCGTCTCGGGACCAAGTGCCGACAACCTTGTTGAACGAGAATTCTTCGCCGGGAGCGATGACGACGCCGTCGAGCTTTGAGAGCGCAAGGCCCGCATTCAGGCGCTGACCCTTGACGCGGCCTTCCAATGGCGTCGCGTACGCGGAAAGCACGACCTCGGGCGGAGGCGTCGCGACGAGGCCGAAAACGACGCCACCCGCCAGCAGCGCGGTCGCGCCGAGCGGAACGAAAGCCTTCATCGCTTGACTTCCAAGGCTTGCTCGCCCGTCGACGCACGAACGTCGGGATCGTACATGTTGCTCAACGTCGTGGGCATCGCCCGCGCCAAGCCCGGGAGCTCGGCTCGCATCGTGTATTCGATGGTGCTGACGCCCGGCGGCAGCCGCCGCGCGAAGAATACGATCTTGTCGTCGCGGATGTCGGTTCGCGACCACCATCGTTCCCATGCGTCGTCAGGGTTCTCGCGCTCCGTGATTTCACAGCCGGAGGGCACCGGGTCCTCGATCATCATGAACTCGCGCTCTTTGTCACTGTTGATCGTGAGGATTACGCGGATGAGGTCGCCTGCATCGATCTCGCCGATCGTGTCCTTGGAGGGCAGCAGGCGCATGGTTCCGTCGTCAAGGCGGCGTACCTGGAGCCGGTGGTAGGCCCGCTCTACGCGCAAGTCTTCGCCGGTGAGCGTCTGCGCGAGTTTGCCGGTGTTTACTACTTGGCGCGACTCGATCGAGTAGTAACAGTTGCCCTGACCCGTGATTCTGATGTCGATGCGGTTGTCGCCTGCGCGAAGGGCGGTAAACGGTACGTCGACCTTCAGATTATTCGCGGCACTCGCCGGCGTAACCAGGATCGATTTGAACGGATTGCCGTTAAACAGGATGTCGAGGCCGTAGTTCGGAGCAGCCTCTTCATTGGTCGTCATGTACTTGGCTAGGGCTAGGAGAACGAACGATGTATCGCGTGTGCTGAACCAGTGGTCGCCGCGACGCTGGAGCATGAGCCAACGTATCGCCTTGGGCAGAATTGGGTGCTGCGGGTTCGACGTGGCGATTGCGAGGACTGCCTGTGCAGAAGTCTCGACGCCGTACCAACTTTCCTTCCAGCTAGCGCGCGAAGGGCCGGCTTCCGCCATCTGGGCGAGCCTGGTGACGGCGGTCTGCTCTTCAGTCGCGAATTCCTCACCCAGGGTGTTATAGGTAATGACGAGTGGGATCAGGAGCTCCGGTGTGAACGCCTTGCCCAAGTTCACCTGACGCACTTTTTGTGCGCAGAAATCGGTCTGGCCATTGAGTGCAAGGGCGCGGATGAGGTGCAGGCTGTCCGCGTCCGGCTCGCCGAGCATCTTCGTGCGCTCGAGTTCGTTAAGAGTGTTCTTTGCCCACCCGATTGCGTTGTCACGCGAGAACTTCGGCGGTGCAAAGCCGGCTTTTGCCGCCCGGTAGTAGCCTTCGAGCACGTAGGCCGTCATCCAGGGGTCCGATTGGTCGTACTCCCACCAGCCCCATCCCCCATCCGTATGCTGCATCGCGCGGAGCTTTAGGAAGCCTTTTTCGATCATGTCAGGGAGTTGGGCTTGAAGGCCCGGCTGCGAAATACCGAGTTGCTTCAGGGTCGACGAGACCACCACGCTCGGCAAGAACCGGCTCATCGTCTGCTCGGTGCAGCCGTACGGGTAGCCGACCAGGTATTCGAGTGAACCCAGCAGTGAGGAGCCGAGGCTCGGGGCGAGGTTCACCGTGAGGTTTCCAGTCCCGGGCACGTAGCCTTGGTGGACACTTAGGTGCACCGTCCCATCCGAGCGCACATCGCCGGTGTAGTTCGCGACCACCTTTCGCCCGTAAGGTTCGATTGGTATCGTGCGACGCTCGGCGTCACTCCCTCCGGTTCGGGCGGTCGCTTGTGCGGTGATGACCGCTGAGCCTACCCGCGGCGCCCGGACGAACCATGTGACGGTTTCCGGCGCATCTGTACCGACGCTAACCGATTGCCTGATATCCCCATCGATATGAATACCCTGTGCTGCGAGTGCCACAGTAACCTCTTGGCGAGCACCGGTGTTGTTGTGTACCATTGCAGATATCTGTACATGGTCGCCCTGTGTGAAGAAACGTGGAGCTTGGAGGCGCACCATCACGGGTTTGCGCGCGACGACGTTGGAGGTCACCTTGCCGACCAGTGAATCGCTCGTAATGCCCGTAGCCGTCGCCCGCCAAGACGTAACGTTGTCCGGCAAGTCTACGGAGACGGTCGCCTGGCCTTGGGCGTTCGTGATTACGGACGGGCGCCACATTGCTGTATCCAGAAAGCGCTCGCGCACCTCGCCGGCGACGACGTCCTTGTCACCGTCTCCGAGATAGATCTCAGGGAAAGAGTAGTACGTTTCGACCGCATTGCGCCTCTTCGGATAGAAATGGTTTACGATATCGGCGTCGTCTTTCCGGATGGCGTAAATCGATTCATCCACGACACCGAAAGAGAGCTCGGCGGGAACCGGCCGACCCTGCCCGTCTTTCGTAGATATCCGATAGGTTGCCTTTTCTTTCGGTTTATAAACGGGTTTGTCGGCTTCTATAGATATCTGCAGCAATTTCTGCGATAAATCCACGGAAAGCCGTTTGCTGTTTTCGTAGAATTTCTTATTCGAAACAAATGCAACATTGATGTAAGTGTTCGGCGCGTAACTAGGCCTTATCGGAAGCTCGATAAGCGCGGAACCCTTTGACAGGGAAACTAGCTTCGAGAATTCGATGTCTCCGCCTTCAACCGTCAATAGCGCAGATGCGTCATCGGCTTGCGAATTGATCAGAACCTGCGCTTTCTCGCCGACTTTGTATTGCTTCTTGTCCACAACGAGCGATACTTTGCCAGGCTGGGAAGAGAAATCGAATCCGGATGAGTCGGTGACGTAAATGTATTGACGCGCTTCAATTTCATTGCTTCGCCGGTCCTTCGCAATGGATTTAATGATAAATGAGCCCGCTTGAGGCGCCGTAACGGGAAGGGTCACGATTCCCGCCTGGTTCGTTCTCAGCGTGTTCTCGCCCGAGGGAGCAAAAATGCTATTATTGCCGTCCCAGGTCTCATAGCCGTATACGATTCTGACCAAAGCATTGGCGATTGGGCGCTTGGCCGTGTGGCTGAGAGCGGTCACAGTAACATTTGTGGTGCCCGAGGGCTGCAGGATGTAATCGTCCGTTTCGAGGGAGAGTGAGAATTCGCCCCGAACGATTTTGACCTTGCCTTCACCGGAATAAAATTTCCCGCCGGCGTCCGCAACGTCAGCCGAAATGGTGTAGATATAATCGGTTTCGGGATCTTGTCCGTCGAGGTTTGTGTCGAAGGAAACCGTAGCTTCGCCCTGGCCGTTTGTTTCCGCCTCGACCGTCTTGACCAGCTCCCCGGCGGAGTCGAACTCTTCGCCTTGATACTCCTCGGCGTATTCTTCGCTCGTATAAGAGCTCCAGTCGGGCGCGCGATAGATGTATGCGGTGACCTTTGCGCCCACAACGGGTCCGCCGAAATAATACTGGGAGTTAATAGTCGCGCTCGCGGTGTCGCCGAGCACGAAATAAGGCTCAGAACCCCTTACTTTGACCGTATACTCGGGTTTCCGATACGCGGCGATCGGCACGCTCTTCGATTCCTCGAATCCGCCGATCTTGCACTTGATCGAATACGAGCCGGTGAGAGCTTCGGAGCTTAGCTTGAAAGAACCCCAAACACTCCCTCGGCCGTTGGGGCTCAGCCGCTTGGTTTCGAGAAGGTTGTCGTCCGGGTCGCGGATTTCGATAACCCCGGGGGTAGCCATAGGGACCGAATAGTTGTCGGCTACGAGGCGCCTCAGGATGCATTTATACGATATTTCGTCGCCGGGGCGATAAATCGGGCGATCGGTGTAGATAAAGGCGCGTAGCCCTACCCCTTCGTCTCCTGCGTAATGAGTAAAGGCGACGATCGCCGTGGAGTTTTGCCTCTTTGCGACAATCGCGGCGTTTGCATC
Source organism: Armatimonadota bacterium (assembly GCA_013816225.1). Taxonomy (GTDB): domain Bacteria; phylum Armatimonadota; class Fimbriimonadia; order Fimbriimonadales; family ATM1; genus JACDEQ01. The sequence continues at coordinate 7,082 of JACDEQ010000050.1, forward strand.
GCTGGAGAAATTGGCCGGAAGTGCGAGACGCAGCATGCCTTGGCCATCGGACTTCCCGGGTGAGGTGGCGACGTCTTTTTGATGAATGGAGATTGCGGCTCCCGGGATTGGGGCTCCTGTCTGAATGTCGGTTACATAGCAAAGGATGTCTCTACCGGATTTTTTCGTGATCAACGCGATGTCGGAGACGGCGACCCAGGTGCCTGACTTTAGATTGGAAGACGCGGCGCCGACCCAATAGAATCCGTTTCCGAGAGCTGGCAGCGTAATATCCTCGACAAAGGAGCCTTCGGCGTCTCTCCGGATTATCGTATGGTTCATCGACGATTTCGGCGCGAAGACGGTTCGATCGTCGGTTTTGACGCCTTCGCTCCACCGATACGCCGCGCTAAGCATCGATTGCAGGCCGCCACCCTTTATCAGTCGGTCGAGATTAATAGAATAGATTTCAAGAGCGACTCTATCATCGAAACCAAATCCTTCGACATTGATCGTAGGCCGCTCGTGAGTCGAGAACACGTGCTGGGCCGCGTTCAGCTTTAGGTGTGGCGCGCCGGGTTGAAGCTCGAGGCCGAGGTCGGGGTTCTTCCCCTCCACGACGGCGAATTTCGTCTCCTTCATCGCGTGTGCCTTCGCGTAAGCTTCGATCGTGTAGGCTCCGGCCGGCACGTTAGTGAATCGGAATCGGCCGCCCCCTTTCGTTAGGGTCGTCTTGCTGGCAGTATGCCAGTCCGGTATTTCGAATTGGGGCCTGAGGACCACGGTAACACCAGGGAGGCCTTTGCTGTTTTCGGCCATGGCCGCGGTACCTTCCAGAGTGCCGAGCGGAGTTTCATCGCGCACACCTACGGCCATTAGAACGCCAACGAGCAGCAGTGCGAAGGCGCCGACGACGAAGCGGTTGTTAAGCAGGTTCTTCATGGGGTGTGTGTACTTTGGGTCGCCGGGTGAGCATCTCTGCGGAAACGAGAATTACGATGGCAGCGGCGATCCCCCAACCGAGGAAGCGAATCTTGGCCTCTCGTTCTAACCCCAGGTGCGGTGCGAGATATCCGAACGCAAGAATGGTGGACGAGGCCAGTCCGGCAGAGAGACTGAGCAAGCCAAGACGAAACGAGCCACCCACACCGAGGCAGAAGGCGGCGAGGCCAAGGCCCACAACGAAACCGACAACCCCCCGCGAACCCAGAACAAACGGAAATGCAACGACCAGCGCGACGGTAATAAGGGCGGCGAGGAGCGTGAGGATGAATCCTCGCATCCCCATGAATGGCTCGCAGATTCGCGCCCCCCAACGGCTTAGGGCGATCGGCAATGCCGCCCCCGCCATGAGGCCCATAACCGCGTACTGTTGGCCGATGTCGATGGACCTCGACTCTGCGGGATAAAGTTCGAGAAAGACGCGGTAAAAGGCAATCGCAGTGACGATTCCCACCGATGCAATCGCGCGCTTCGCGTCGATTAGGTACAAGAAGGAAGCCGCGGCAACTGCCGTTATTCCAACGCCCACCCCCTGCAACAGCCCGAAGGCGATGGTGGTCCAAGCGAGCCAGATGAGTGAAGCGATCCCGAACGTTCCAGGGTCGTGCTCGCGGTCATCCGAGAGCACCCATGCGACGCAACCCGCGGTAATCACAGCACCTGCGACGACCAGGAAGAAATCGCCGAGGAAGAGATACTTGACCGCTACCAGCTTCGCGCCGCCGATCAAGGCCAGGGCGCCGATCAGGCCGACCCAAAAAACCGAAAGGCCCGCTTCACCGCGCTGGCGGTCGGCGAACTGGCGCCAAAGGATAGCCAGGGCAAACGCAATGACGGCGACGATGCCGATGAGAATGGGGGCGAAAGCCGCGCGCTCCACATTTTCCCTAAGCGACCCGATCACCGAAGCTGCCACCAGGGCACCTGCGTAAATCGTTGTCAAGCCGGGCCAAGAAGAACGGCCCGGCGCACCGACGCGCACGAGCGCAGCAGCGAGGCTGGCACCCATGATCAGGCCCAACTGCAGGTCGACCCGCCAGGCTTTTTCGGCGAAGAGAGTAGCGCCGACCGCGGCAGTTGCCAGACCGAGAGGAACGATTCCAAGATGGTTCGGCCCGTCGAGCGGACGCTCGGCGATATGGGAAATAAGCACGGCCAGTGCCCCTATGGCGAAGCCGACTCCGCTCGCGGGCGTTTTGGCGAGGAACCATGCGGCTGCAATCGCTAGGCCTGCCAGGATGAGCACTCCGATCAATATCGGTCGCATGGCTTGAAGTTCTGTCCAAAACGGCGTCGGCGCACCCGCGACCGGTTTACGTGCTTCCGACGACTCCAGCCACCAATCGATGGCCAGAGCGAATAGGCCCGCGAGCAATGCGGCCCAAGGCAAAAATGTGTCCATATTCTCCTCTCCCTAGGTTAGACGCACTCTCGTCATGTCCTTGTTCAATGCATTGCGAATGCAAAGTCAAAAGTAGTCGTATGCACTGATGTATCTATGACGCATGGAAACAGGAGAGCGCCGCGCAACATGGAAAGCGACGCTTCCTAACGCGTAACTTAAGACAAGGAGGTGTCTTCTCTAATGAAGACCATCATTACGTTGATCGCCGGCGCTTCGTTAACTGCCTGCGCAAATGCCCAGATGGAAGTTCAAAAGCCGTTCGAGATATCGGTAGGCGGCGCTTTTTTCACGGGCGACCTCGATGACCTCGATCCAGGCTTTTTGGTCGGGCTCGACTATTACTTGGTGAAGAACTACAGTTCGCAGACTATGCAGTTCGTCGGCGCGCGCGGTTGGTTTGCCGACCAAGCGAGCGCGTACGGAGTGCACTACGGTCTGCGGTTCGGCGTGCCGGCTTCTCCGGATGCGCCGGGCAGCCTGTACTTCAAGCTTGCCATCGGCTATTACAACTCGGACGTCGATTCTGCCGGCAACGACTGGGGCCTTGGCGGCTTCGGAGCGGTTGGATATGAATTTAACAAGAACATGGGTGCCGAAGTCGGCTTTCAAATTGCTCCTGAAACGGGCACTGTCGACAACCACTCGTTCTACGCGGCTCTCGCTTTCAGAATGTAATCCTGGGCGAGTAGTCAAATGAGAAGCGGAGGCGCCTTGCCTCCGCTTTCTACTTTCCGGGAATTCCGGGCTCGGTTAGGCTTGGCGGATCGAGCGCCGACGCAAGGGTGGCCTCATCGAGAAGACCCATCTCACGCACAATATCCGGGATGGTTTTTCCCGAAGCGAGCGACGCCTTGACGACCTCCGCGGCCTTTTTGTAGCCTATCAGCGGGTTGAGAGCGGTCGCGAGAGAGGGTGATATCTCCGCGTAACGGCGGCACCGCTCCTCGTTGGCCACGATGCCCTCTACGCAGTTCACTCGGAAGGTTGCCAGCGTGTTCGTGAGAGTTTGGAGCATGAACTGGCTACTGAAGGCCATCGAGGGCATCATGACGTTCAGTTCGAGTTGGCCCGCCTGAACGCACAGGTCGATGGCGTGGCACTGGCCGAGGACCTGGAACAGCACGAGGTTCGTGTTTTCGGCCATCGAGGGGTTCACCTTGCCGGGCATGATGCTGCTGCCAGGTTGGACCGCGGGTAGAACGATTTCGGCGATTCCAGTTAGCGGCCCCGAGGCCATGAGGCGAAGGTCGTTGGTGATCCGGGTAAGTTCGATGGAGAATAGCCTGACCGAAGCGGCGAGGGCGCTCATGGCGTATTGCGACTGCATCGATTCGCGCATGTCCGCGGTAGGCGTAAATGGTATACCGGTCCACTCCTTAAGGAGAGCCACGACGCGGGCACGGTGTTCCGGGTGTGTGTTGATGCCGGTTCCGGCGGCGCTGCCCCCGATACCCAGTTCTTCGAGCTCTGTCGCCGCAAACGCGATCCATCGGCCGCTGCGGCGTATCGCGGCGGCGTAGGCCTCGAATTCCTGACCAAGCCTAATCGGAACGGCATCTTGCAGATGCGTGCGTCCGGATTTCAGGATGTGGTCGAACTCTTTGCCCTTGTCGGCAAACGCGGCGCCGAGGAGGTCGACCTGCTCTATGAGATCGCTGAGCAGCAGGCGGGACATGACACGCATTGCGG
>JACDEQ010000258.1 GCA_013816225.1 Armatimonadota bacterium
CGGACTGAGTGGGGCGATAGCATAGGAGTGATATCGGGAAAGGATGCGTGCGACTTTTCAAAACCGAACGCGGTCTCACGGTCTCGGATGATGTAAAAGTCTGCCGTTTCGAAGAGTGCTACTTGGCCTTCAAGATGCGCCAAAACTGTTCGCACCGAATTGATAAACCGATAACGGATCCGCATGTCCAGTCCGTTCAGTCCGGCAGCGGTGAAAATCGCAATGGCGCCCGGGTCGCCGCCTACCAAGCGTCCTGCGCCGAACTCAATGAGATCGAAATGCGCCCGGGTCTGGTCCTCTATAGCGGCTGGGGCCACATAATCGATCGCAGTTCTGACGAGCTGCAAATCAATGGCGCGGCGCGAGCTGGGATCGAGTACCCCGATGGTCGCCTCATCGAAATCCTTGAAACTTTCAACTGAACGGGTCACCAATGGGCGTTCGAAATTACCGGCGACGAGCTCCACACGGGCTTGCTCAGGCCGAAAGGTGAATGTCACCGTATTATTGACGGCCTTGCCAGCTATTTCGAGATCATCAGAGGGCACGGTGAAGGAAATCGGCTGTTCGTTCGTGACGCCCGTGGCGTGGCCGTCCAATGGCAGAACGGTCTCGGAGAAGACTGCGTAGTCGTACGCCTGCGCGCGCAACAAAGTTTGCGACACAGTCATTTTGATGAGGCCGCGCCGGTTTAAGCGGGCGTCAAATGTGCAGCTGGCCAATGCGAGAAGGCTAAGGAACTCTCCTAGGACCAGCCGAAACGAATATTCGCCCGTTTTGGGCGTGAAGCCTCCGGCCTGGAAGCCTTCGAACGCGTCGAGAGAAGAGAGTCCAAACGCTGGCCGCACCAGCTCAAGAAGCGCTGGCGAGACGAAGTCCCCGTCATCCCAGCCACCCACTAACAACTCTTGCCATTCGACGATTGGCCCCGGGACTGGAGCTTCCGCAACCTTGGGGTTAACTCCGCTGGCTCCAGTCGCGATGGGATCGGTTGGGGTCACAGCGGGCGCTTCGCTATCGCGTGACGAAGAATGAATAGAAGGCAACCTCGCGTCGCCGATATTCGCCTCCGCGTTTTCGGTCGCGCCGCCTGTGAGCGAGGCCTCATCGCGCGGAACCGTATCTGGCTGCAGTTCTTTGTCGCTTGTTAGCGGCTCTTCCTCTTTATTGCCGTCCGGAAACATGCGTGCCTCGTGAGTTGCAGTTGTAATTATATAGAGTCAAAAGCTCGGTTCGAATCACAATCATAAATAGAGTCAAAAGCTCGATTCGAATTACAATCATGTTGTATTTATCGAACCAATTCAAGCGATACTGTCCAGAGGAATAACCGTTCGTGACCGAAGGCGGCCATGGTTGACGGCGAGCAATCTCCAAGCCTGGCCGAGCGTTACCGGCCGCGGAAATTCGCGGATGTAATCGGCCAGGAGGCCGCAGTTACATACCTCGAGGGGCAGGCGCGGGAGCGGACGGGCCGCAGCGTCCTGTTATATGGACCATCGGGCTGCGGCAAAACGGTTTTGGCCGAAATTTATGCGACCGCCCTGCTCTGCCAAAAAAGAAGCAGCGGCGAGCCATGTCTGAGACCTGATTGCCCGGACTGCCTGGAGTGCCGGAGGCGCAGTCACCCCAATTGGCGCGGCATGCGCGAAGGCACGGTCGACGATCCTGACTTCGCACGCGCGATCAATGCGGACGTGGACACCGAGTCGTTTGGCGGAGGCAGGCTGATGATCCTCATAGATCAGGCTCACCGATTGTCCGGGCGCGCCTTCGACGTGCTACATGACAGAATGGAGCGCCCCCCAGAAAATGTGACCTTCATTCTTTGCACCACCGATATTGATGAGATCCCACAGAGGACGCGCTCGTTGTTTCGCCTGCTGGAAGTGGGGCCCGTGGCGGTTTTGTCGCGCTTAGAGCTACTCCGGAAAATCTGCGAAAAGGAAGGGTTTGCTCATAGCGAGTCTGCGCTCGACCTTCTCGCCCGACGCGCGGGAGGGCAATTGCGCCAGATGATACAGGACCTCGAAGGGCTCGCCGAACGAGGAACGATAACACAGGAGCAGGTCCGCACCTTCTATGAAGTCGGCGGAGCCCGCCAGATCAGTCGATACGTCGAGAGGCTACTGAACAACGCGAGTTTGGAGCAACAGATGCAGGCTCTCGATGCATGGGATGCGCTGCCGGAGCGGAAGTTATCGGGCATCGAAGCGTATCTCGCAGAACTCTTTGGCTCGGAGGTGCTCCGGGTCGGGCGCCGAGGCGTGATTCTGGACCTTGCCGGCGTTGTCGATCAAGGTTCCGTTGTTCGGCAATTCATAGCCCGAGGCGAACGGCTCGGAATGGCGCCACGCCAGTTCTGCCACGAAGTCTTGCGGTTCTGGGCCCCGGCGGGAATTGCAAGCGACGCTACGCTCGTAAGGAAAATCAGCGAGTTCGACGAATTGCTAAATGGCCCCACGGGCGCCCGCTCCGGAAGCGGCGCGCCATCTCTCGTGTCGGCTCGGCGCAAATTGCCGTTCCGCGCCGCTCCAAATTTTTCGGCTGAACGGGAAGGCTTGAATCGCCGCGCCTATGCGATGCGAACGCCTCCTTCAGGCGCGGGATATTTGTCATTAAAACAGGTCCGTGACCTGTGGGAAGCGGCATCGTTCCTCGTGCAGATGTACGGGCTGTTCCTCAATACTCGCATTTCGATCCGGTATGGTCGTCTCGGTATTGACGATCCGAAAAAGGTCGGACCGTTCCTGACAAGCCTCATGCATGAGCTACGAATGTTGATCAATGGTCGGGCGGCCAGCGCGGAGTGCCCGGAGCCATTCCACTGGCTCTACGTGCGCGAACATAGCCCTACGGGCGGCGCTGTCACTCACGTCGTAGCGACAGTCCCGTTGGAGGCGGGAGACATCGGGACCTGGCTCCGGGATCATTTTGTGCCGCATCACCTCAAATCATCCTGTCCAACAGGAGCAGTAACCGTCAGGAGGCCCGCGGTTTGCGATGGCGAGCATTTCGTCCGGCATCTTGAACTTGTTCGACTCGTGTGCCGCGGGGCTGATCCGGCCTACACGGTTTCCGTCCGAAACGGAGACGGCAATACAAAGCGCTTCCCCCTGATCGAGCGGATCGGGGTGCCCCGGAAGTTGCGAGGTCAGATCGGTCGAATATTTGGTGCGAAGCGGTTTAACGTCTCGCGCCTTATTGGCCCTGAGGCACGACGAGACGCCCGTGGCGATCTGCCGCCGCTGTCAGCATTCGCAGACAGGTCTCGGCTAACCCTCGATTCCGGGTGGGAACTGGCTGAGTACGAATATAGGCAGAAGCTGAATGCGGAGCGGGCGGCCGCTGAGGCAAAGCTCGATCTTGACTGGCCTGCAAAAGGGGGAGAGCTTGCTCTCAGACGGCGTGCGGCCGAGCTAGAGCGCTTCAAGGAAGTTTGGTCGCAAGGTGCCGAAGCGCGGGAGAGAAATAGGCCGGGAATGGCTGTAGAGAGAGGAGTACATTCATAATGATTTAGCACTGCGTGGAGGAAAGTCGTGTTTCGAATGTCGTTGCAAAAAACATGTTTATTTTCAAATAGATAACTATAATACGATCTAACTTATTTTCGGTGATCTTGGGAATTTTCTTTCATAATATCTCGTTGCTACATTCATAATGTGCTGGTCCGAAAGGTTCGGAACTTCGATCCGGAATGCGGGCCGGCTTACGG
>JACDEQ010000051.1 GCA_013816225.1 Armatimonadota bacterium
GCGTCGTGATTTGCGAGGGAGTTTGAAGGAATGCCGAAGCTAAGAGTAGGGTTGAGAGCACGGGGGTACCTGGTCCTTAAAGTTTACTACAAGTGATTACGTGTCGCAATTCGTTTCGCTATGGCCGCCTGCCCCAGGGGCGCTTGCGAGCAAAGACGTAGAGGGGAAAAACGAACAGAGTGAAGTAGATGCAAAAGCAGACGCCCAACATCCCGAACACGCTTGTCGTCACCAGCCCACCCGCCGGCCGCCGATCGGCTATGTCGACGGCCCACCAAGCGCATAGCAGTCCGAACCACACGATCGATCCAACGACGAGTTGCATGTGGTTTTCGAGAATCAACTGGCCCGCTCTCGACATCGCCTCCATGGTTACGTTGCCGTTCAGGTATTGACTTGTTTTCGAATCGAGGACGAACCGCGTGGCCATCAGCGCCGCGAAGAAGAACCATCCCAAAACTTCCCAACCCCAACCCAAGCCTTTCACGAAGCCGATGGAGTGAGTGGGCCGTTCAGGATCCTGCCAGTAGCCAGAGTCGGACATCGTTGGAGGTCGAGCGGGTTGTGCCTCCTCCCCGCGAATACGCGCGAGGAGAGCCTGTGCGGCCTGGTGGCCCGGATCTCGGTCTAGTGCGTCTTGTACCGCCGTTGCAGCCTTGTCCCTATTGCCGACCGAGTAGTAATGAGCTGCGAGATTATAGTGGGCTTTCGGGCTCGCGGGGTCTAACTTCGCCGCGGTTGCGAACGCGTCCGTCGCCTCCGTCGGCCGGTTCGATCTGGACAGCGCGATTCCGAGTAGGTTGAATGCCTCCGTGTCGTCCCCATGCTCGCCGATCAACTCGCGAGCTATGTCTACAGCCGCGTCGTAGTTGCCCTGCTGGATTAATCCGCGGGCGCGTTCGAGAAGCTCGGGGACTGGCGGCATTTCTTAGAAGGGCGGTGGCTCGTCGAGTTCATCCTTCTTGTACTGGTAAGCCGAACCGCGCGCGTCTCCGAGCGAGGTTTGGTAGGGGGCGACCTGGACGTGCGTTTCCGATTCGAGCTTCTTTAGCAGTTCGAGCGCTCCTCGATGCTTACCGTCGCAGCGAATGGCTTCCTGGCACATCGAGATCGCGTCGGCCTTCTCGCCCATGCCGTAATAGTGCATGGCCAGGTTGTAGTAGCTGCGTGCGCTGTACGGAGCCGTCTGGACGGCGCGCTGAAAGGCGTCGGTGGCCTCTTCGATTCGGCCCAATCGGGCGAACGCCACGCCGAGAACACCGTAAGCGTCGGAGTTGCGGGTATCGACTTCGAGCGCTTGGCGAGCGATCTCGGCGGCTTTCTCGAAATTCTGCTCACGCACGTGGTCGGACGCGTCGGTGATGAGTTGTTTCACTTGGTCGGTTGACATTGGTTCTCCCAGTTTACCAGGGCGCGTTACTGCGCAGGAATTTCGCTATACTACGACGATATTCGGTCCAACAGTCGTGGATGGCATAACCGGCTGTCTTTCGACCGATTTATGCCAGGAGGTAACAATGAATCAGCGACTTTTTCTGCTATCGTTCGCGGTGGTTTTCGCGGCGACAGCCATCTCGGGGTGCAAGACGGAAGGCTCCGATAACGCACCGGCCCAAACCGGACGCGAACTCCCAACTGCCGAAGGTAACAAGCAAGAGGGCGACACGATCAAGATCGGCGTGATCGCGAGCTTGAATGGCGAACAACAGCCTTGGGGCATCGACTCTCAGCGAGGCGCTCAACTTGCCGTAGATCAGTTCAATGAAGCCGGCGGCATCGGCGGCAAAAGGGTTCAGCTCATCGTAGAAGACACGGGCAGCAAACCCGAGGGTGGCAAATCCGCCACCGAGAAGCTGGTTGGCAAGGATCATGTGCTCGCCGTTGTTGGCGAAGTCGCAAGCGGAATTACCCTGCCTGCCGCCGATGTATGCCAAGAAAACGGCGTCCCGCTCGTAGCAGTCGGCGCCACGCGCGTCGATCTCACCGAAAAGGGAGGCGCCATCTTTCGCGCCTGCTTCACAGACAACTTTCAGGGCGCGGCCATGGCGAAGTTCGCCTATGACGACCTCAAACTCCGCAATGTCGCCATTTTGACCGATCGCAAACTCCCCTATTCGACCGGTCTTTCCGAAGTGTTCATCAAGGCCTTCAAGAGTTTTGGCGGACAGGTCGCCACGGAAGAGCAATACGAATCGGGAACTGTGGACTTTACTGCCCAACTCACGAACATTAAGGCAAAGAAGCCTGACGGGCTTTTCTGCTCCGGCTATTTCACCGAGATCGGTCCGATTGCCCGCCAGCGACGGACTGTCGGCCTGGGCGACATTTCGATGTTCGGGGGCGATGGCTGGGACAGTACGACGTTGATAGAAGCCGGAGGCGCAGGAGTGATTGGAAGCTACTTCCTAAACCACTACCACAACTCCGAGAAGCGCGAAGAGGTGCAAAGCTTCGTGACGAACTTCAAGGCGAAGTACGGCGCCGAACCTGCCACAGCTATGGGCGCTTTGGCCTACGATGCGACCGGCGTCGTTCTCGAAGCCCTAAAGCGCGCGAGTTCCCTAGACAGCAAGGCTCTGATCACAGCCATATCCGAAACCAAAGATTTCAAGGGTGTATCAGGCAATATCACCATTGGGGCCGACGGCAATGCCGAAAAGCCCGCGTTGGTCCTCAGAATCGAAAAGACGGGCTTTGTTGCCCATAAGCAGATCCCGTTCTTCCGATTCGAGGGCTAATGGAAGTCAACTGGGGGACACTTCCGCAGCAACTCGTATACGGAATCCAGCTGGGGGCGGTCTATGCCTTGATCGCCCTCGGCTATACGATGGTATACGGCATTCTGCGTTTGATCAACTTCGCACATGGCGAGGTTTATATGGTGGGCGCATACCTCGCATATTATTCGTCGATGGTGTGGTTCAGCCACACGGCGATGAACCCGTATGCGCTCCTCCTGTCGATGCTCCTCATTTCGATGGTCGGCTGCGCCGTTTTAGGTGTGACTATTGAACGACTCGCCTACCGTCCCTTAAGGAACGCCCCACGCATCTCAGTTCTCATCACCGCAATCGGTGTTTCCCTATTTATTCAGTACACGGGTCGATTTGTCTTTCAGACATCGCCCAAGCCCGCGATCGACGAGAGCATCAACGTGCTCACCCGCACTGTCAGCTTGTTCGGAATCTCTGTTCAAGTGAGCCGATTAGCAATCCTTGGCGTCACCCTGGTTCTCATGGTTCTGCTCTGGCAGTTCATTGCTCGGACTCGAACCGGGCGAGCGATGCGCGCGGTTTCTCACGACTTCAATACGGCTGCGCTGATGGGAATCAACGTCAATGCGATCGTAACCATGACGTTTATTATCGGCTCTGCATTGGCGGGCGCAGGAGGCATGATGAATGCCACGTTTGTTGCTCCCACGATAGATACTTTCTATGGTTTGCTGCCTGGCGTCAAGGCATTCGTCGCCGCGGTTCTTGGCGGAATCGGCAATATTCCCGGCGCCGTGGTGGGCGGCTTAATCATCGGTGTCGTGGAGAACATCGTTGTTTGGACTGGCTATGGCGGTTACAAAGACGCCGTTGCTTTCCTCATCCTGATCGCGATCCTGCTCTTTCGCCCGAGCGGCCTCTTCGGCAGCCCAGTGGACAAGGTTTAGCCTATGCCTTTGCTCCACACGCCCAAGTTCAGCTCGACCTGGTTCTGGGCTTCCCGATTCGCTAGCGTGCTGGCTGTTGCAGGTCTCCTTGCAGCCTTCCACTTCTTCGCGGTTCCGCACCTCGGCATCTACGACATTCGCTTGATCGTGGTGAGCATGTTGTTTGCCAGTCTCGCGGTTGGGTTGAACCTGATCAACGGTATCACGGGGCAGTTTTCCATTGGGCACGCGGCCTTCTATTTGATTGGAGCAATTGTAACGGCTAAGCTTTCGGTCGAATTTTATAAGGGCCAGCCGATGCTCGATTCGATGTGGTTGGGCCTTATGGTCGTGGCGGGTGGGGTGGTCGCAGGGATTGCCGGCCTGCTGGTTGGATTGCCCTCCCTGCGCTTGCGAGGCGATTATCTTGCCATTGTCACGCTTGGATTTGGTGAGATCATCCGCGTGCTCGTCATCAATCAAGACGGCAACCCTAAGACTTCCTTAGGAGGTCTCAACCTGGGAGGGGCGTATGGCCTCGGCTCGGTGCCCAAGCTCACGCAGATCGTCTACATCGCCCTCATGCTGATCTTTACGATCGCGGTGTGCCGAAACCTTCTCAAGACGTCGCATGGCCTCAAGTTTCTGGCAGTGCGCGAAGACGAACTCGCGGCCGAAGCTACCGGCGTTAGTACGACGCGGGTAAAAGTCACAGCTTTCGTGATTGGCGCGGCTCTTGCGGGCATGGCCGGTGCATTGTTTGCACACTACAACGGCTCAGTCTCGCCTGACGACTTTCGTATGGACACGAGCTTTATGATCGTGGCGATGGTCGTTATTGGAGGAACCGGCAGCATAACGGGGGCTGCCATAGCGGGAATCATGCTCAAGCTCCTCGAGGAGGCGCTCCGCGAGCTCCAACCCGTGCCGGCGCTTAGTCTCATTGCCTTTATCATCGCTTTGATCTCGTTCTTGACCGTCCGGCGGCTCGTAGCTCCCAGAGGACCAATCATCATCAAGGGTCCGCCGGTTGGTTTTCTCTACATTTTCGGGATCGCGGGCTGCCTAGGCGTTTGCTATCTAGGTCTGCAGCTCTGGAAATCCGATTTCTCGATCGTGCTTAAGATCGCCGGTACGCTGCTTGTTGCTGGGGGTCTGATCGGTGTCCTAGTTCCTGCGGCACGATTACGCGCTTTGGCGAAGCTTGGCGAGCTGGCATTATCGCTCGCGGTCATTCTTCTACTTAGCAAACCGATCGCCATGGGCCTTGGAGCAATTGGCCCGGTTCAGTCGGTTCTGGGCTCGACAAAGTACACCCCCGGCGACCTGCGATGGGCATTCTTTGCGATCTCCCTAGTCATCGTCATGCTCGTTCGTCCGCAGGGCATTCTTGGCCATCACGAATTCAGCTGGGATTTTTTCAGAGGTTTGTTTGGCCGGCCGCACAAGGATAAGGCGGTCGCGGTATGAGTTTGCTTGCACTTGACAAAACAACAATTCGATTTGGCGGGCTAGTCGCTGTCAACGAGGTGTCCTTCAATATCGAAAGTGGAGACCTCTTTGGCCTGATCGGACCAAACGGTGCGGGGAAGACCACCTGTTTTAATTTAATCACGGGTGTCTACAAGCCAACTTCGGGCGGCATCGTTTTCGACGGGCGTTCCACCGTGGGTTGCAAACCCTCTGTAATCTGCGCGCGTGGCATAGCGCGAACCTTTCAGAACATCCGGCTCTTTGCCTCTTTGACGGTGCTCGAAAACACGGTCGTTGGCGCGCTGCTCCGACAGAAGTCCTCGCTGACTGAGGCGCTCGCGCTACTTCCGCGCGCTGCAAAGGAAACGAGCCGCCTCGTCAACGAGGTAATGGCGCTGCTCGAGACGTTTGGCCTCACGGATGTTGCGAACTCTCGCAGCTCCGACCTTCCGTACGGAACGCAACGGCGCCTTGAGATCGCCCGGGCACTAGCGACTCAGCCCAAGCTGCTTTTGCTCGACGAACCCGCCGCGGGGATGAACCCGCAGGAGTCGGAAGACTTGATGCTCTTGATACGCCGTCTTCGCGACGAATTTGGCCAGACGATCTTGCTCATCGAGCACGACATGAAGGTCGTGATGGGAATTTGTGAGAAGATTGTCGTCCTCGACCATGGGGCCGAGATCGCGCAGGGGCCGCCGGAGGAGATTCGCCGTGATCCCAAGGTTATCGAGGCCTATCTCGGAGAGCCTGCCTGATGCTGGCGGCAGTGCTCGCCATCGCTTCGATCTCCCAGGCAGCGCTCGAGATCAAAAATCTCGCAGTGTCGCCAGATGCTGCGATCCGATTGGAGCGCGTCGAGATCTCTTTCGACCTCGCCGGTTCTTTCAAGAACCCGTTCGACCCTCGGGAGATCGACGTTATGGCGACGGTCGAGGGTCCCGGTGGGACCGTGGCCGAAGTTCCGGGTTTCTTCGCATTTCCGGGATGGAAAATAGCCTTCGCCCCGTGGACAGGGGGCAATTTCTATGTTTCGATCTCTTGCACGGATCGAATCGCGCGACTCGATTACAAGAAATTTCAGATAGAGGTCGCCCCTTTGCGGAAAAATTCCAAATGGCCCGCGGGGTTTCTTGAAACAAAGAAGAACAAGAAGTATTTTTCTATAGGCGGAAAGGGGTTATTTGTCGTCGCACGCGAAGGCACCTTGCCGGACCGGGCGAATACTTTGTTATTTCAACTCGGTGGCTCTTACCCGACGGAGGGTCCTATAGGTAATTATCGACTTGACCAATTCGACGGCATCGACAAAAACTTGGCGTCAGCAAAGGAAGAAAGGACCTACACTCTCTTATGCCTCGGTGCCGGCAGGGACCTAACGGGCGAAGGCTGGAAAGGAAACCCTTACAACAAGGTCAACGGTGGGCCATGCGAGACTCCTGAGGATTTCTGGACAAATCTCCAAGCCAGGGTTTATTTCAAGAAGTGGTTGCGTTATTTATTGGCGAGAACCAATGCGCATTGGTCGATGGGAGGGGTGCTTTTGTGGCGTGATAAGAGTGCGCCGAATTACTGGCTGGAGGAAATGGCCGACGAGGTCTATGCTCTCCATCCTTATAGTATTCCGATTATTTCCCCCATTGAGGGCCCTTTTCAGGCGAGTGCAAAGGTTAATACCCTCTCCCTGCCTTCGGGAAATAGCGTGACGTATAAATTGCCACTTCTTACGATCGCGAGCGAAGTACGTGGCCTTTATCGGGCTTTGGTTCAGGGCGCGGCAGGCGCCATTTCTCCAGTCCTCGCGACGCGTTCATTTGCGGAAAGGGGGAGCGCTCGGCCATTCTCGGAATTCGCGGAACGCTACGACTTGCTCAAGAGATCGTTTGAGTCGAAGCCGATGGTAACCGGGGCCGATTGCAAAGGATGGGCGCTTATCGACTCTAGAGGAGGTCCGGTGTACGTCGAGGCGAACGACGCGGAAGCGTTGGCGGGCACGGCGAAGCTGGCCGTGAGAAGCGGAGGCGACTACAAAATCACTTGGATTGACCCATTTACAGGAGTCAAAATCGGCGAAGGAGTTGCGAAAGCGGCGCAGGGCGCGCTCGTGATTGCGTATCCGGCTTTCGCAGACGGACTAGCCGGGCACCTCGAAAAATCCAATTGAGTTCGCCCTGGAGGAAGCGTGATTAATTGAGCCGATCTGCTTCGTCGACCAGCACTTGAAGCTGGCAGCGAACTCTCTCGGCATCCGCGGCATTTGGCCGTCGCTCCAAGTACTCACCCAAGAATTTGCGAGCCATCCGGGAATCCCCGGCGCTGGCAGACACGACGCCGAGGTCGCGATACTCCTGCGCGCGCCCAGGTGTGAGGAGCAGCAGCTTTTCCTGAACGGCGGCAGCCCTGTCGAACTGTTCGCGAGTAAGAAAGCTGAGCTTGAGGTTGCTTAGCAACCGAAATATGATCTGCTTGGGCGAAGAAGCGCGACTCCACCGGCTCTTCCACTCGGATTGTTCGATCTTGCCCATGGTCCGACGGCGCGCCTGGGCTTCGTCGAGCACCTGCGCGCGGTTGTAAGTGTCGATGTAGTAACCGGTCGTTGCGTCCCGAACCATGAAATGCCCGGGAAGGGCAACTCCCTCAAAGCGCCAATCTTTGCGCGAAGCCATCTCCAAAAGGACAATGGAGAGAGAAATGGGCATTCCGCGCCGATGCTCGATGACGTGGTCGAGCAAATTGTTCCTCGGGTCGCCCTGATCGTCCCTGTCGCCACAGAAGCCGAGGTGATCCGAGAAGAAGCCCGATACTTCAGACAAATCTGGCCCCGCGGGAAAGTCGGAAGCAGTCTCTCTTATCCAGCGCAGGTAGTCCTTGACGATGGATTCGCTGCGGAACTCGGACGCGATCACGAGAGCGGCCTCGGCGAGCGAAATATGCTCCTCCGGGCCCCTTACGATATCCGCAAATCGCTGGAACGCCGTTTGACTACTGAACATTCCTAACCGAAAGACGAACCAAATCGGTCTATGGCGGCGGAAGATTTTCGCGCATTATTTCGCGGCGACGAAGCGCCTCGAAAAGCTTGTCCGCTCGCAGCGTGAAGCCCAAAGCGATCGTACCCGGGAAGCTTCTGTAGCTGAAGAACGGGCGGATGCAGTGCATCACTTGTCCGAAGCTCACTTCGAAGTCATACCAGCGGCGCCGATCGAAGTCATATTTTAGGAGCAGAGACAAATCGGTGCTTGCGAAATCGAAGTCGGCGCGAAGGTGGGCGGCCTGCGTCGAATAGAGTCGGTCATTGTCGAATTGCGGCGTGCCCCATGTGGCCGCAGAGAAGTACCCTGCGCTCAAGCGCATTTGTTCGTTTGGCGAAAAAACCAAGGCTGCCAAGGGCCTCAGCCATCCGTATCCCTGGTCGCCGGCGAACAGTCCCAAGTCCGCCCGGAATCGCAGAGCCAGTTTCTTGCCTAGGGAGACGTCGGGCAGCAGCGCGGTCGCGCTGCCTTCCATCCGGTTTATCGCTTGGGATGTGAGGCGCTCTTTGACCAGGCCGTAACGCACCTGCGCCTCAGCTTTGATCGGTCCGAGCGAGCGCGCCATCTCGAATCCTGCAAAGATGGGTCTGTCGAGGGCTTCCGGGTCGCCGGGCCGCGCGCGGGTTCTGATATTCGAGGCGTGTCCGACAAAGGCCAGCGTCCTCTCCTGGCCTATATCTTCGTCTTCTTGCTTCGGGTCGACGACAATAACGTTGTCGAGGTAGCCGTCGCGGAACCGTTCCCTCTCCTCATTTCGCGGCACGACGATATCTCCGACGTCCCTGGCGCTGAGGTTGTAGCTGAGCGTAGTGTTGATCGATGGGATGCGGCTTTGACCTCCGCGCTGGTTGTAAACGAACGACGTTCGATCCCCGAAGACAAGGGTGTTCTCCCACCGATAGCCGAACTTGAAGTCTTCTTCCACGCTTGGGACGGGCGATTGGATTCCTGTTTCGTTGCGGTTGAGCCCAACGCGGAAGAGAGGAATGGGCAATCGAAAGCCGCGCCCGAGTTCCAATGTCGAATTACGGGCCGAGACATAGCGGCCCGGCTTGATGACTACGTCCTTGAGGAGGATTCTGTAATGTCCGAGGCACGTCGTAAACCATGCGTTCTTGAGGCGGAAAGTGTTGTCGCCGAACGTGAGCTCCTCGCCCTCGAAGATAGCTTCGTATGCCTTCAGCCTGATACCGCGAGCGTAGCCGTGCACCTTGTCCAGATAGTTGACGTAGATCTCGTCGGCCTCGAGGGTCCCGACCTCGTCGATTAGCTTTACCCCTTTTCTAAAAGAGGCCTCCTTCTTGAGGGTGTCGATTTCGGCTTCGTCAGCGGTAAGACGGGTCTGCTCGTAGGTGGCCACAACATTGCCGGTGAGGTGCGTGATTTGCCCGTCGACGTCGTGCGTGACTCGGTCCGCTTCGAGGGTGATTTTTCCGCTCACAATGCGGGGGCGCTGCGGCGCGACATATGCTGAAGGCTCGGACGACGTTGCCAACACTCGAATTTCGGGCGGCAGCGACGGGGTTTCACCTATCGGCATTCGGCAAGTTTACACCGTAGCGTGCGCTACTTGGCCGCGCGCCTGTTCGCAGCAGACCGCACCATGTTGATCATGCCGGTGAGTCCCATGGTCTTGCCCATCGAGAGCTCGTTGCCGAAAATCTCGAAAACGATGTCGTCCGACAGGGACGCAATTTCGGAAAGTGACATCTCGGGCAGAGCTTCATCGAGAATGGAAGCCAGGGCTTTCGCAGATATTCCTTGCGGGTTCTCGACTGCAAAGTAGTACTTCAACGAGCCGTCCGGCTGGTCCATTACCCAAATGAAGGCTTCCGATTCGCAGCCCGGGACGCGGGCGCCTTCATCGAACGGCCGCGATGCCACTTCTGTGGGCACAGCCTGGAATCGATCCGCGATCGAAATCAGCGCTTCGATGCGGTCTTGGCGATCGAGCGAATTGAGGTTGTCGGCAATACCGCGCAGAGTCACTTTTCGATAGGAGCGCCCACCAGGTTGCCCCACTCGGTCCAGCTTCCGTCGTAATTGCGGACGTTCGGGTATCCGAGCAGGTACTTCAACACGAACCAGGTGTGGCTGCTTCGCTCACCGATTCGGCAGTAGGCGACGACTTCCTTATTAGAAGACAACCCGGCGCCGCTTTCGTATATGCCGCGCAACTCGTCGGCGGTCTTGAACGAGCCGTCGTCCGGGTTGATCGCGGTCGCCCAAGGGACGCTTTTGGCCGTCGGAATATGCCCGCCTCGCAACGCGCCTTCGTTTGGAAACTCGGGCATGTGCAACCGCTCGCCGGTGTACTCTTGCGGGCTCCGCACATCGATGAGCGGATTCGCCGCGTCGAGGTGCGCGAAGACGTCGTTTCGAAATGCGCGGTTGGTTTTGTCGTCCCGCTCCTGCGCCGTATACTGCGTCGCTGGATACGAAGGCACGTCGCGAGTAAGCTCCCGGCCCTCCTTCTCCCATTTGATCCGGCCGCCGTCCATGACTTTCGCGTTGGTGTGTCCGAAAAGTTGAAATACCCAAAACGCATAAGTCGCCCACCAGTTGTTCCGGTCGCCGTAAAAGACGATCGTAGTTTCTGGCGTTACGCCAATTCTGGACATCAGGCTCTCGAAACCCGCGCGGTCCAGGTAATCGCGGCGCAGCTGATCGTTCAGATCGCGAGTCCAATCCACCTCGACGGCTCCGGGGATGTGCCCCGACGGGTAGAGAAGCGGGTCCTCGTTGGATTCGACAATTCGAATGCCCGGGTCGTTCAAATGATCCGCGACCCAGGCGGTGGAGACAAGTGCCTCCGGATGCTTATAACCTCTATTTTCAATCATCGTCCTTTCCTCAAGTTATTAATCTCTTGCTCGGCGGCGTCCAGCTGTTTGATTTCCGCTAACGCGTCGCGAAGGTCGTCGATGGGAGTCGACAGCACCCTCCACTTGGAGTCGGTCGCACAATCTCTCGGCCACTTAGAATGTTCAAGGAGTAGTTT
>JACDEQ010000259.1 GCA_013816225.1 Armatimonadota bacterium
TCGTTACACGGCTGGTTGTTTTTACCGACGGAGAGCCTACTGCCGGAATTCGGGATTACAACGCACTTGTACAGCATGTAGGCGAAATTAAAGCACGAGGAATTTCAAGCACGTTTCTCGGATTCGGATACGAATATAACGAAGAACTGCTCGCTGGGATGGCGAAACGGTCGGGTGGGAATTATTACTTTATTTCGCGGCCCGAGTTAATTCCGGAAGTCTTTCGCACCGAACTCGACAAGCTGATGACGATGGCGGCCCGAAACCTGAAACTGAACTTGAAAACCGCCCGCTGGTGCTCTTTGCGCCAGGTCTACGGCCACGATGTACCGTTTGGCGAAAGTACGGTCGAAATCGATCTGGCGGATATCGAAAAGGGCACGGACCTGGGTCTTGCCGTCGACCTCGAGTTTCCAAACCATCCGCTGGGGCACTATCGCGTCGCCGTCGGGCGGCTCGCGTATGATGATGCGATCACCGGCAAAACCGAGAGCGTCGACATCGATGTCGTTCTCGAATTTACGGCTGACGAGGCCGAGTGCTCGCTCCCGCAAAATCCGATCGTTGCGCGGTCGGTTGAAGTTTCGCTTGCAAGCCGCGTGGTCGAGAAAACGATGATGGGTCTAAAGGCGGGACAGATTACCGCTGCCATGGCTGTTTCGGAATTGCAGAAGACGCAAATGCTCTTGGCGCAAGATGGCCGCAGCGAGGAAGCGCAGCAGGTTTCTCAAGCGATCCGCGATTTACAGAGCGGTAACGCCCAGCAGGTTGAAAAGACGCTTATCGGCACGGTAACCAGCCTCGACCAGGGCAAGAAGTCGCACGAATGACGCTTCTCCCCTTGTCCGAGAGGGTGTGTCTATACAACCAAATTCATCAAGAGTCCAGTTAGGTCGGTCTCTTTCTCGAGATTCGAAACGCGATCGATGATTTCGCGAATTTGGGATTCGCGGAGCATCGGCTCGGCCATTCTTCGAAATTTTGCAACGACGTCGTCGTCGTTCATCGGGTTGAGCGCGTGACCGCGAGGAGAGGCCACCGTGTCGGTGTAGGTCTTCTCTTTAGTTTTAACCGTTAGGCGATTGGGAATTCCGTGCTCTGGATAAAGTTTGTCGAATTCGGGTTCGGCAATGACATTCGTTTTGGCTACGACGCCCAATAATTCCTCGTCGGCAAATCGCTTTTCGTCGAAGGTGTCGTGCCAAACATAACCGTCGACGAGTGCCGCACAAGTCATGTACTGGAGGCTATGATCGGCGGTCTCCCGGCTCTTAGGCCTATTTTTCTCGGGGTCTTTCGCGATAATCTCCCAGCTTGCCGTAAAGGTCGCTATTTCGATCTCGTCGATTTCTTCCGGCGAAAATACGCCGCCGTGCTGCTCGATCAGATTCAGCGCCGCGTCGATCGCGCTTTGACTATGGTATTCGGCGGGATATTTCTTGATATACGTTTTGTTGATCATATATCCCTCGCCGTTTTCGCCTCCCAGCTTCGGCAACTCGAAAGTGTCGCCACGGCAGATCTCGTCGAAGAATCCCATTTCGCCCTCGAAAATCGGCGCAGGTCCGCTCATTCCGAGGTGCGCCAAGAGCGAGGCAAAAACGCCATTCCTCGACGCATTCGCAAAAGCGCACCCCTTCCACATGCTCAATTCACCGGCGCGATTAATTCTCATCGCGTTGTTGGGTGTCGCCGCTAATCCAAAAGCGTGAACGAACTGTTCCTCGCTGAACCCGAGAAGATTTCCGCAACCGGCCGTTGTCGAAAAGCTTCCATAAGTAACGTGGTCCCAGCCGCGCGAGCGAATCGAATATGCGTCGCAAAGGCGGCACTGAATCTCATAAGCCAAGATGATCGCGGCAATTAATTCCTCGCCTTCCGCTTCGAACGCTTCCGCGATCGCGAGCAGCGCAGCTATGTTGTCACTCGGATGCGCGGGCTCTTTGCTCAGGTACGTGTCGTTGAAATCGAGGTAGCGGAACATCGTCCCGTTCGCGAACGCCGCTAGCTCGGGTGTCGATTGGTGCGCGGTGCCGATTACCGTAGCTCCCAAATCGCTCTTGGCGCTCCTAGCAACTTCGCGAGCTATCTTCGGGGGCTCCATCGTGTAGGCGCCCAGAGCGCAGCCGAAGCTGTCCAGGACGCGGAGCTTCGCCTCATGAACGGCTTCGGCCGGCAACAAGTCGAACGTTAAATTGGCGCAGTAATGCGCGAGCCGTTGAGCAAGGGACATGGCCAAAGGTTACCTAAAACCGCTGGTTACCGAGCTCGTCGAGGGGGTTCAGGCTCGGGCCGTCCATGTAGGCATCCGGGATGTAATGAGGATCGCTCGCAATCTCGCGCCCGGTTGCCAGTCCGGGATTTAGGCGCCGCCAAACCAAGATCGCGACGGCGAGTCCACAGATTCCAAGGGCGAACATCAAGAAGGCGGACAAGAAGGACAGGCGGGGCCGCATATTTATCAGCGAACCTAGATAAAGCCCTCCGAAAAAGCCGCACACGGCCAGCAGAAGCGAAATCGCCTCAGCCCAAGTAAACGGCTGTATTTCGAGCGTCTCCGGGCCCGGGAACGGGGCGCGGGTCATCGGCGCGGGATTGCCGAAAGCTCCGGAGAGGAAGGCTTCCGCGCCCGTGGCCGTCGCGCCTAGCCTCGCCAGGCGGCGGGTGTTCGTTTTGCGAGGCCGCCAGTTTCGATCGTCTTCGATCGCCTCCTGGAGGTCGCTCGCGACCAGCAATTCCTCGTCACCCCACGCCCGCGGTGCGCGAAATACGTAGAGATATCCCTCGCTTAGAAGTTGTTGAATTGCTTCCGATGTTGCCCGCCGGGCCTCCACCGCTGTAATTCCCTCCGCCCTTGGCAGAACGGCGAGAACTGCTGCCCATAGCCCGTATCGGCGGTCGATGCCTGCGCGCATCACCTCGTATCGAACTTCGTCTCTCAACTCGTGCCCGGTCATAACGCTCTCACCTCTCCTACCGGTTATGATGCCCGGCGCGTTACCCCAGTTGCAAGTTATAGAAAGAAATGGCGTTGCCTCCGAAAATCTGAGCCTGCTCGGAGTCGGACAGCTCGTCTGCCCATTCGCGGACCGGATCGAACACCTCCGGGTAGCTCGCGTCGAACAAACATACCGGCCAATCGGATCCGGACATCAGCCTTTCCGGCCCGAAGGCTTCGAGCACAGTGTCCATATAAGGACGCAGCCTCCCGATGTCCCAACCCGTGCCCGCTTCGGTTACCATCCCCGACAGCTTGCAAAATACGTTGGGCCGCCGTGTGATTTCGCGGATGTCCGTCGCCCAAGGTTCCATTTCCCCCCGCCGATGTTCGGCTTTGCCAGGTGGTCGACCACGAACCGAACGTCGATCATGGAGTCCACCAGTTCGATAACGTGCGGCAGGTGGCGCGGATGAATGAGCAGGTCGTAGGTCAACCCCCGCTGTGCAAGTTTGCCGAGGCCCAGATAAAGGATTCTGTAGCATGAACCGGTCATCGGGCTCCGACTGGAGCACGTGCGGAACGCCCACGAGCCCGTCGTGCCTGTCGAGAACTTCGCCGACTTCTGAAGCGCATAGGTCTACCCAACCGACCACGCCCTTGATGGAAGGGTTCGCCCGCCCGAGCCCGAGCAACCACTCGGTTTCCCGGAGTGTCTCGCGTGCCTGCACGGCGATGGCAGCCGTCGATGGCTTGCCCTTTCAGTAG
>JACDEQ010000260.1 GCA_013816225.1 Armatimonadota bacterium
AGCGTGCGTTGGCCTCCAAAATCGGCTCGGGGGTGCCCGCCCGCCAGCCCAATTGCGGGGCCGAAAGTGCCAACGAAGCAGCGACCAGGGCGAGCATCGAACTGTTAGACGCGCCTCGGAACTGAAATCGCTCGGTGATATTGCGCGCCTACACAGCGAGTTCGAGGGGCCTCGCCAAGCACGGCCTTAGGGCTTCCTCGAGTTCGTCGATCGAAGAAACGGAAGTCGCCCCGAGCTTGGCCAGAGCCTCGTTGCCCGAACTCGGGTGTTTGCCGCGAAATACGATGATCGGCGACACGCGCGACCTGCGGGCGGCGATCGCCCCTGCCCAACTGCCGCCTTGGCCAAACCTGCTGCTAACCAGGATGACGGCATCCGAGGAAGCGTAAATCCACCGATTGCGGATGAGAGCCTCGATCCGGTCGAACTCGGGCGCCTCCGGGAAGCGGCTGAGGAGGCAGCCCTCGGGAGATCTTCGCGGCTCGCCTCCCGGGAGGTAGTGAACTCCGTATCCGCCGGCTCTCACCGTCCCGGCAACGCCGAAAGAATCCGACCCCGCTGCGCCTCCTGAAAAGACGGTGGCGCCGATCCGGGCGAGTAATGCACCCGCGTCGGATGCGAATCGGGCTTCGTCCACGGAGAGCGTGCGGCTCCCGACGATCCCGACTCCTGGCTGACGGAGCCGCATTGCCGAACCGCGTAGCCACAGCACCGGCGGGCAGGAATGGCCCAGCGACGACCGGAGGCGCGGCGGCATAATGGGAGAAGAGGCAACCAAGGGCTTCCAGCCGCCCTTCAGCCGATCTCGGAACGCCTCCGACGCGCTATCCCGGAGGCCCGCGTCCTCCGCGAGGGCGGCGGCTTCCCAAAGGCCTCTCGATCGAAGGCAGTACGCACGCTCACCTGCCGATCTGTACTCGGCCAAGCAACCAGTGGCTAGAGCGAAATCCCGAGGATTTAGAGTGGGAACTCGCCGTCCCGGCCACTTATCGAACAGGCACATTATCTCTAACATATATAATTATAGTACTATATATGACGAAACTTAGCTCGATAATATTCCTTGCGCAGGCGATTGGTCTAAACTGACGGGCTAACGGCCCTGCGAAATGCTCAAACACCCGGAACTCACCGAGAAGAGGATCGAACAGTTCATCCGAATGTTTTTAGAGCCCCGGTTGGAACTCGAGTCGGCGCCCTTGCGACTCGAGTTCTGCCAAGAGGCCAGCGCCACTCGAAAGGAGGCCTCAAGAGGTAAGTGGGTGCCGGTCGCCCCCGGCTTCAAATGGGGCCCGGCCTGGCGCACCGTTTGGTTCAAAGCATCCGGAAAGATCCCGTCCTCGTGGGCGGACATGGAGGCCATTGCGAAGCTCGAGGTTGGAGGCGAGAGGACGATTTGGAAGGGTGACTCTCCCTATTGGGGGATCGACGGGCCCCACGATTCGTATCCGGTGACGACAGTGGCGCGCGGCGGCGAAGCCGTCGAAATCTGGATCCAGGCATACGGTGACAACCCTGCCGTTCGAGTCCACGGCCGGCCATCCGAGCCGGAGCCGAAGCCTTTTACCGTCGGCGACGTCTCGCTGCGCGTTTTCGACCGGGAGCTTTGGGACTTCTATTTGGACTGCAAGTTTTGCAATGGTCTGCTCATGACTTTCGACGAGGGCGACGCGGCGCGCGCACACGTCTTGCGGGGGCTGAACGAAGCCGTCAATCGATTCGACCCGGACAACCGCGAAACCTTGCAAGATGCGCGCCGAGCCCTGCGCGAATGGACGGTTTCACGCCGCATCGACCGGTATCACACGCTCACCCCGGTGGGCCACGCACACCTCGACACCGCGTGGCTCTGGCCGATCTACATTACCAAGAAGAAGATGGCGCACACCACGTCGACGCAGCTTGCGCTTATGGACCGATATCCGGAGTACGTTTTCGTGCACAGCCAGGCGTCGCAGTATGAATGGCTGGAAAACGAGTATCCCGAGCTCTTTAAGCGTGTCCGCGAGAAGGTGGTGGCCGGACAATGGGAGCCGCTGGGCTCCATGTGGGTCGAGGCAGACACCAATTTGGCCGGCGGCGAGGCTCTGGTGCGACAGTTTCTTTATGGCAAAAGGTATTTCAAAGAAAAATTCGGCCTGGAGACGAAAGATATGTGGCTTCCCGATGTGTTCGGTTATTCCGCCGCTGTGCCGCAAATGCTGAACAAACTCGGCATCGATTATTTTCTAACGCAGAAAATATCCTGGAACCAGGTCAATAAATTTCCGCACAACACATTTTGGTGGCAGGGAATCGACGGCAGCCGAATATGGAGCCACTTTCCTCCGGCAGATACCTACTGCGGAATGTGCACTCCCATCGAACTTAAAAAGCATTTAACCGAGCACCGCGATTCCGCGCGCTCGGATCACGGACTGTACGTTTACGGCTATGGAGACGGTGGCGGAGGACCCACGGCGGAGCACATAGAATTCCTCAGGCGTGCAACGCGAGCGCCTGGCTTACCGCGAATTCAATTCAGAAAGGCGGGGGAGTTCTTTCAGGAGGCGAAAGAGAAAAGCCGCGATCTTCCGATATGGGCCGGCGAGCTGTATCTGGAGGCCCATAGAGGGACCTACACATCGCAGGCTGCAAATAAGAAGCTCAACCGGCATTGCGAATTTCTCATGAGGGACGTCGAACTCCTTTCGGTCCTTTGCAAAGAGTTTCCAGGCGGCTATCCGGCTAAAGAGATCGAGCGGCTTTGGAAGCTGGTATTGCTGAATCAGTTCCACGACATTCTTCCGGGGAGCAGTGTGCGTGAGGTCTACGATGACAGCGACCGCGATTACGCCGAGGTTGTCAAGCGGTCGAACGCCATTGCTCAGGAATGTCTATCCTCTATCTCGGAGACGTCCGCAACGGCGGAAATGGAAGAGCCGATTGCGCTCTTCAAGTTCGCGGACGTGAGCACAGAAGGGAGGTTGCCCGCGACGGGGAAGTCCGCCCCACAAAGCCTTCAGAGCGACGGTGAAAGCCTACCGGTTCAGGAAATCGAAGAGTTCGGAGAAAGGCACCTCATTTTCCCTGTTCCCGAGCGAGCCCTGGGCAACGTCGCGATTTGCGACCTCCGTACAGAGGCGGTGGTATCGAAATCGAGGTTGGTCGCGCGGGCCAGGCGGATCGAAAACGACACCTGGGCGGCGCGGTTCGATCCCCACGGGAACATAACGAGCATTCTCTCCCTCGAAGACCAGACGGAGTACATAGAGCAGGGCAAGGTCGCGAACTGTTTCCAACTGTTCGACGACCGGCCTTTGTTTTGGAGCGCTTGGGACATCGACGTTTTCGCCCTCGAAACCCAACAAGACCTAATCCGCAGCGAGCGTTTCGAGGTCGTGGAGCGCGGCCCGGTCAGGGTAGCCGTCGAGGTCGAGAAAAAATTCGGGAAAAGCACCATACGTCAACGGATTAGCCTTGGACCGACGCCGGGAATTCGATTCGACACGTGGATCGATTGGCGCGAAGACGAAAAGATGCTCAAGGTGGCGTTTCCGGTCAATGTGAACTCGCCCCGAGCGACCTACGAGATCCAGTTCGGCAATGTCGAGAGACCCACGCACGTCAATACGAGTTGGGACACCGCGCGTTTCGAGGTTTGCGCGCATAAATGGGTGGACTTAAGCGAAGGGGGCCACGG
>JACDEQ010000261.1 GCA_013816225.1 Armatimonadota bacterium
CCCCCGCCCCGAGGCGCAGCAGCGCATTGGACCGGCTAAGGGAATAGAGCGCGTGTGATTCCTGCCGGCCGACCGGTTCAAAATCCTCCCCCGAAATTCGCCCGCGGATGTAATGCGCTCGATCGCCGGAGTTAGCGAGATCGCATGCCAGGCGCACGCGCGCGGTCGGGAGAGACAGTTCGCTCTCTCCGGCTCCGGCCATCTTTAAGAGCGCAGGACGAACAAAGAGCAGGAAAGTGACAAATGCCGAGACCGGATTTCCTGGAAGACCGAAAATCGCGCAGCCGTCAGCGCGACCGAACAAAAACGGCTTGCCCGGTTTCACCGCGACCCGCCAAACGTCGAGCTTCGCACCAATCCGAATGAGCACCGGCTTCACGAGATCCAGCTCACCTACCGACACGCCTCCGCTGATGATCAGCGCGTCGTTCCCGACACCGCGACGAAGAATCGCTTCGGTGGCATCCAGGTTATCTCGGCAGCGTTCGGCCAGAGCGACGGTCGCCCCGCATGAGTGGACGAGGGCTTTCAGAAAAACCGAATTGCTATCGTAGATCTGACCCGGCTTGAGTGCTTCATCTGTATCAACGAGTTCATCTCCCGTGGATACGATCGCAACCCGTGGTGGCGTGCCCGTTTCCACATCGCGAAAACCTTGCGCAGCCAAAAGCGCCAGGGTGCTGGCGTTCAGACGCCGACCGCGCGTCACAATTTTTTGCCCCGTCGCTAAATCCGAGCCGCGCTTCCGCACGTACTCACCTGCTGCGACCGCGCCTCGCACGACCACGTTCTCACCATCACGCTCGGCTTCCTCCTGGATGAGAATCGCATCCGCGCCCGCCGGGATGGGGGCACCGGTGAAAATGCGAACCGCTTCTCCCGGCGCGATCCGAAGTTGGCGGTCCGGCCCCGCCGGTTGTTCGCCCACAACGCGCAACCGCCTGCCCAGGCGACAATCGGCCGCCATCACCGCGTATCCGTCCATCGCGGAGTTGTCGAACTGGGGGAGCGGGAGGGGCGCGTAAAGGTCCGTGCGGGCAAAGTCGCCGAGAGCCAATGACAGCGCCGAGCGACGCGAGGCCAGCGGATTAAGGGCGGGCAAGATGGCCGCCAGAGCTTCCGATTCCGAAATCATGAAAGTGGGGCAATTATTCGAAAATCGAGGGCGCGAACGTAAAAACTGCCCATTTCGCAGCCCGCAGGCCACATGGCGAGGAGCCTCTCACCGACCGCATATTCGCGCAACTCGTTAGGCACGATGTAGCTACTGCGGCGGCTTTCTAACGCAGAGCACGGACCCTCATTTACCATCCTCTCCCGTTTTCGGGCGCCGGGTGGGCCTGCTGCCGGTGATGGGTATTGGTTATGCTGTAATTTTGTCGGAACATCATCAACGCCCAAGGAATCGGGATGGCGTCGAACAACTTTGGAGAAAATTATTAACATGAAAATCGCCATCTTTCGAAAACTCGCGCCCGCCGCGACGCTGCTGGGACTGGTCCTGCTATTCTCCGCGGAGCGGGCTAACGCCGTCACGGTTACTTACACCTTCGAGCAGTTCACCGATGCCCCAACGTTCCCACCGTTAGGAGGTCCCATAGTTAACTTCACTCCGCTGCTCAATGTCGCCCCAGATTCAGGGCCGGCATCGTTTCAAGCGAATTTTACCTCGTCGCCCAACCCCGCCGGGTTCGCTGTCTTGAATTTCCAACCCAATCTGTTGTTGTCCGGTAATGGCCTCTTCACGTCGGTGGCAGGCAACACGCTTACGATCACATTGAACGAGCCCGTCGTCAGCGTTAGCCTCGATTTCTCAACCCGGCTCGCCGCCACGCTTGAGTTCACCTCGCTCTCGGGAAGCACCAGCGTTATCAGTACTTCCCAGGGCGGCCCCCCGAGCCCTTCGGATCTGGGTGGAATCCTCACGTTTAGCAGCGCCGTGCCGTTTTCGACCTTCAATTTGAGCACTGACACCATGACCGCAATCCCGAGCGACTTCGGCATTGACAACCTGACCCTCCGCACTATCCCCGATACGTCATCGACATTGACCCTGAGCGCTGTCGCGGCGCTGTTTGTCTTCGGATATCACCGGTTTCGTCGCGAGCGGATGGCCGCGTAAACGTCTCCAGTGCTAAGTAACGTGCCGCGGCCGGCGTCGTACGCACGGCTTCGGGGAAGTAGGGATGGCACCCCGCTGACTCGGTCGGTTGGGCTCACTCAACAGTCAGAGACGCGAATTCTTGCAAGAAAGTTGCACATTTTGTGTTGACGGTGCTTCCCGACGCAATATCTTGCTCCTCCCGCGACAGTGTGGGCTCCGAAAGTGTTCGGGGTTGTTCTTCTCTGGCTCATGGTCGAGCCGATTGCGTCAGTCAGATGGACGGGTCGGGCTTTGCCATGTACCGGAAATGAAGAACGGTTGATCTTTGACAGTGCAATTCTGGATTTCGTCATCACGACGGAATTTATCGAAATCCAGAAGGTGGAAGATAAGTCAGCGAAAATTGAATTGTGCGTTATACGTCGAGTTTCTTTGATTAAAAATTTTCCCGTACCGGTTCTTCGGAGCCGCGAGGGAATCTTAATTTAAGAAGTAAGATCGGACGAACACTGCGACGCGAACAAGAGGCGCGGCTCACAAAGCCGTGGCTACAACGCGGAGCAGTTTAGAATGGTCAGATTTCAGTCGGTGCTTTAGCGAGCGCCGGCGCAAACTTTGTCCGGCAGGTCGAGCAATCGGTCGGTCGGCTCCAAATTTTTACGGAGAGTTTGATTCTGGCTCAGAACGAACGCTGGCGGCGTGGATAAGACATGCAAGTCGAACGGGATTACTTTTGTAGCAATACAGAAGTAATTCAGTGGCGAACGGGTGCGTAACACGTGGGCAATCTGCCGAGAAGTGGGGGATAGCTCGCCGAAAGGCGAATTAATACCGCATGTGGTGAGTGAAGACATCTTCACGAGTCCAAAGGTGCTGCAAGGTACCGCTTTTTGAGGAGCCCGCGGCCTATCAGCTAGTTGGTGAGGTAATGGCTCACCAAGGCTTTGACGGGTAGCTGGTCTGAGAGGACGACCAGTCACACTGGAACTGAGACACGGTCCAGACACCTACGGGTGGCAGCAGTCGAGAATTTTTCTCAATGGGGGAAACCCTGAAGGAGCGACGCCGCGTGGAGGATGAAGGCTTTCGGGTTGTAAACTCCTGTCATTTGAGAACAAGTGGCCGAAATTAACTACTTCGGCCTTGATAGTATCAGAAGAGGAAGGGACGGCTAACTCTGTGCCAGCAGCCGCGGTAATACAGAGGTCTCAAGCGTTGTTCGGATTCATTGGGCGTAAAGGGTGCGTAGGTGGCGCCGTAAGTCAGGTGTGAAATTTCGGAGCTTAACTCCGAAACTGCATTTGATACTGCGGTGCTTGAGGACTGGAGAGGAGACTGGAATTTACGGTGTAGCAGTGAAATGCGTAGAGATCGTAAGGAAGACCAGTGGCGAAGGCGGGTCTCTGGACAGTTCCTGACACTGAGGCACGAAGGCCAGGGGAGCAAACGGGATTAGATACCCCGGTAGTCCTGGCAGTAAACGGTGCACGTTTGGTGTGGGAGGATTCGACCCCTTCTGCGCCGGAGCTAACGCGTTAAACGTGCCGCCTGGGGAGTAC
>JACDEQ010000262.1 GCA_013816225.1 Armatimonadota bacterium
GCTCATTCGCTACACAACGACCGTGTCGACGGACGCCCTCGAATTGCCGCGCGTTCCCAGCAGACACTCAGCCTAAAAACGAAGCCCGAACCATGGGCCGGGCTTCATCTCCAATCGTGGGCGCCGACTATTTGCCGCGTATCGGCTTTGGGTCAAATGGGATGAGCCCCAGCCTCGTTGCCGCACGGAACGCTTGCACTCGGTTGTTCACCTCGAGCTTGTCGTAGATATTCGCAAGGTGGAAATCTACCGTGCGTTTGGACACGTAGAGAGCTTCGGCAGCTTCCCTGCTGCTGTACCCTTGCCCAATCAAATTGAGCACCTCTATCTCGCGCTTCGTCATGCGCGCTGGTCGCTTTTTATCCGGTTTTGTACTTGCCATTGCCATGAACTAACCCCCGCACCGAACAAGTCGGAGCAAACTGTCGTGGCGCCTTTTGCTGGCGCAAAACTCACTCAATTTCATTCGATTCACCTTATCCGCAGAGAGATTCCGGCTGGCGAATGATGTTATTTCGCCAGCAAGTTAAGTTTATGAGGCATCCGTTAACGAATCCCTCACCCATTAGACTGAATTTACATTACGCGGTTCCTACGATTTTCTCCAGGTTCAAACTGCGCCTGCCTTCGCACCGCTCGATGCAGTAACCTCGAAGATATGCGGGCGCGTGAAGTTGTGGCGCTTATACTCGCCCAGTACGGCCGCCTGAAACGAGCGGAACTTGCTCCTCTCGATTAGCCCGACGCAGCATCCACCGAACCCAGCTCCTGTTAGCCGGGCAGCAACGAAGCCGGGCGCCAGAGCGCTCGCCTCGACCATGGCATCCAGTTCGGGACTGCTCACGTCGTAATCATACTTAAGACTTTGATGCGATTCGTGACATAAAGTGCCAATACTGGGTCTATGGTCCCGCTCCAAGCCTTCTCTAAATGCCAAGACTCTTGCGTTCTCGGTAACAACGTGTCGAGCTCGACGCGCAGCGACGTCATCTAAGCCATGCGAACGGCACTCGACTATCATCTCCAAGGTTGCGTCCCTTAGGGAAGTGATACCCAGGGCCTGTGCGGATCGACGGCACTCGTCGACCCGATGGCTATATGCGCTGGAGGCAAGTGCCCGCCGTTTGCGTGTGTCCATAACAACCATCCCGAGCCCCTCGGGGATTCTCCAGCCGCTGAACTCTTCCGTTCGCGTATCGATGAAGATGGCCCTGCCGGCTTCGCCTAGAGCACTCGCCATTTGGTCCATAACCCCGCACGCGACTCCGACGAAGCGCGTTTCGGCTCGCCAGGCTATTTTAGCGAGTTCATGGTTGGAGAGGCCGTAAGCGCCAACCGCGTTCCATGCAGAGAGGAGGCAGAGTTCCAACGCGGCGCTGCTGCTGAGCCCGCTGCCTTTCGGTATGTCGGACCAAACTACTCCCTCCAACGCCGGAACGGCTTCGTCGACGTGCTCTGAAAGCGCGCGCCCGCAAGCCCAGGCGAACCTGGTCCATCGCTTGGGGGAAGAGCCCAGCAGCCGAAACGGGGCTTCTGCGCCCGCCTGGCCGCTAATCAGGCGGCACTGATCCCGGGAAGCCGCACGAAAGAGTCCCGAAGTTCGCCTATCGATAGCGACCGGGAACACAAGACCTTGGTTGTAGTCAGTGTGTTCCCCGATAAGGTTCACCCTCCCTGGAGCGACGGCCCGTACCTCGGGATCGCCCTGGAAGTATTCCTTCCATAGGGAGAAGGCATCGTCGGGAATCACCTCAGCTTAGTCGTGTCCCTGGTCTTCGTCTTCCTCAGCCTCGGCAACCACGGCCTCCGTGGTCAGGAGTAGCCCCGCAATCGATGCCGCGTTTTCAATGCAGAGGCGTACGACCTTCGTGGGATCGATGATCCCGGCAGCGCTCAGGTCCTTGAACTCAAGCGCAACAGCATCGAACCCTCTGTCGCCCTTCTCGATCTTGGACTTAACGGCGATAACGCTGCCCTCCACGCCGGCATTGTCGGCAATCGCTCGAACCGGAGCTTCCAGGGCCTTGGTCACGATTCGGATACCCACCGCTTCGTCTCCTTCGGTTTTGAGCTTTTCGAGTGCCGCGGCCGATCGCAGGAGTGCAACTCCGCCTCCCGGAACGACGCCCTCTTCCATTGCGGCGCGCGTGGCGCTGAGAGCGTCCTCCACCTTGGTCTTCTTCTCTTTCATTTCGGTTTCCGTAGGTGCGCCGACCTTGATCACCGCGACTCCGCCGGACAGCTTCGCGACACGCTCGGATAGCTTTTCTTTGTCGTACTTGCTGTCGGTTGTTGCAATTTGCTGGCGCAACTGCTTGATTCGGCCGGTGATGGCCTCTTTTGCGCCTCCGCCGCCCACGATGGTTGTGTGCTCCTTCGTAATAAGGATCCGAGAGCAAGTGCCCAGCATGTCGGTCTCCACGTTCTCTAGCTTCACGCCGAGGTCCTCGCTGATGAGCTGGCCCCCGGTCAAGATTGCCATGTCTTCGAGCATTGCTTTGCGACGCTCGCCGAAACCTGGGGCCTTGACGGCCGCGCCCTTGAAGCCCCCGCGAAGGCGGTTAAGCACCATCATCGCAAGCGCTTCGCTCTCGACATCTTCAGCGATGAGTACGATGGGCCGGCCAAGTTGGACAAGTTTCTCGAGGAGCGGTAGCAAGTCTGCGACCGAGCTGATTTTTTTCTCATGGAACAAGATGAGTGGGTCTTCGAATACCGCTTCCATCTTGGTGGGATCGGTGACGAAGTAAGGGCTCACGTAGCCTTTGTCGAAACGCAAACCGTCGACGGACTCAATAGTCGTCTCCAGGCCTTTGCCCTCCTCGACAGTAACAACACCGTCGAGACCGACCTTCATCAGCACCGAGCCGACGAGTTTGCCGACCTCCGGGTTCTTCGACGAGACGGTGGCAACCTGGACAGCGCCCTCCTCGTCTTTCAAGACCTTGCTCTGCTTCCTCAGTTCGCCAACGACGGCGTCGACAGCCTTGGCGATGCCGCGGTTGACCGCTATCGCATTAACCCCAGCCGAAATCGATCGGATTCCTTCTTCGTAAATCGCGTGGGCGAGCACCACCGCAGTGGTCGTCCCGTCGCCCGCTTCGTCGTTCGTCTTTGTACTAACCTCTCGGACCAGCGCCGCGCCCACGTTTTCGAAACGGTCTTCGAGTTCGATGTCCTTGGCGATTATCACGCCGTCGTCGATAATTGTCGGCGTGCCGAATTTCTTCTGGAGCGCAACCGTTCGTCCCCGCGGTCCAAGGGTTACGCGGACTGCGTCGGCGAGCTTCGAGATTCCCGCGTGAATCGAAGCCCTGGCTTCATCACCGTACTGAATTTCCTTGGCGGGCATTATTTCTTGCCTTTCTTACCGCCGGCAGCGACGAGCGTCCTCTTCTCCGGAGCCTTCTCGGGCGTGCCCTCGACCACGGCCAGCACATCCTCCTGGCGAAGAATTACATATTCCTTGCCGTCGAGTTTGATTTCCGTGCCCGCGTACTTTGCGTAGAGCACGACCTCTCCGGCCCTGATGTCGACCGGCGCCGTTTTGCCGCTGTCCAAAATCTTGCCGGGGCCGACCGCGAGAACGGTCCCGCGCTGGGGCTTCTCTTGGGCGCTATCGGGAAGTATGATGCCGGACGCGGTCGTGGTCT
>JACDEQ010000263.1 GCA_013816225.1 Armatimonadota bacterium
AATCTCTACTGCGTTAGCCAGACAAGTCAAAGGAGCGAACATGCACCGACGCGCATTCTTCAAGACGAGCGGCTCGGCAGCGGTTGCCCTCGCAGTCGGCGGGTGCGCATCTCGGATTGGGCCTCAGACGACGCCGACTCAGGCTGTGCGGCGGAGACTGGTCAATCTGGTCCCGGTCGAATGCTCGATGGACCGGATCATTCGAACGACCGTGGGCTTGCGGCCGACTCGCAAGTCCGGGTTCTTGCTTAGGGCCGACCGCCTCGACGACAAGACCGTGATCCACAACTTCGGGCATGGCAGCGAGGGGATGACGCTGTCGTGGGGGACCGGGTTCTTGGCTGCCGATCTCGCGATGGCGCACACGGACCGGCGCGCGGCCGTCATCGGCTGTGGAATTGTCGGACTCACGTCCGCGCGTCAGCTCCAACGCCGCGGTTTCGACGTCACGATCTATGCGATGGCAGTGCCGCCGAATACCACGTCGAACATGTCGGGTGCCAACTTCGAACGCGACACGCTGGAGAGCCCCAGCGAACAGACGAGGCGTGCCGCGGAGATCGCGTACAGGGAGCACCAGTTGCTCGTCGGCTCCGGTTACGGTGTCAGGTGGCTGAACGTGTACACTTTGGGGAACGACGTCCCAGCGGCGTTCGCGGCGTGGGTGGCCGCTGCGCCACCAGGTTTGGTTGGTGCGTTGATGTTAGGGCCAGGCGAGCATCCCTTTGGGACCAAGTACGCTTTCCAGAACTCCCAGATGTCTTTCGAGCCATCCATTTATCTGGATGCGCTCATGCGCGATGTTCTCACCTTCGGCGGCCGGATCGTCGTTCGTGCCTTCGAAACGCCGCGCGACCTCATGGCGCTGCCCGAGC
Organism: Armatimonadota bacterium; assembly: GCA_013816225.1. GTDB lineage: Bacteria > Armatimonadota > Fimbriimonadia > Fimbriimonadales > ATM1 > JACDEQ01. The sequence continues at coordinate 876 of JACDEQ010000263.1, forward strand.
GGCTCATCGTCAACTGCAGCGGGCTCGGCGCGAAGGCCCTGTTCGGCGACGACGAGCTGCATCCGGTTAAGGGCCAGTTGCATGTGCTCGTGCCTCAGCCAGAGGTCAACTACAGGGTCTCCCCGGGAATGACTCCGCGCAGCGATGGCATCGTTCTTGGCGGGACGGCTGAGGCCGGCGTCTGGACGCTTGACGTGAATGAGGAGGCGAAAAAGCGAATCATCGGGCGGAACGCGGCCGTCTTCAATGCGATGCGTCCACCCCTCGTTGGTGTTCCGATCACGGGGCTGGGAACGCCGGCCCCGGTGCCCGGCGTTGACCGCTCCTCTTGAGTTGTCGGACCTTCTTCGTGAGCGCCGGCCGCCACAGGTCCTGAATGTGGTGGCTCTCTCGTCAGCGTCAAGAACCGGAGGCCGAAAGATGACAACAATCCTCTCTATCAGCTTCCTGCTAATTCTGGGAACCTCGACGGCCCTCGCCCAGCACCCCGCCAGCACCGACCGCTGTAGTACCACGGCGCCGCCTAACGTCGCGCTGCACCTGCGGCGCGGGGCACCAGTGAGCGACGGCAGGTGACCGCGGATGCGGTTATGCAGACTCCGGCAAATGACTCGAGGGCATCCGCCGTGACGGTCACTCAGCGGTCGTCGAGTGACGTACCGACCCATCCCATAAGGCGGGGGGGGGAATTGCCATGATCGTCGGCAGGCATTCGGACTACAAAAGCGTCATGCCACAGGGATGCCGTTGGATCGCAGCCGGCATTCTCGTCGCTGCGAGCCGCATTCTCGCCCGAAGTCGGCGTCGCGGTGCGCGCCGCGTCTCGCAGCTCATTTCCGGTCCGTTATGCCACGTTGTCATCGCTAGAGAGATTCCACATGAATCCGACGCCAACACCGTTCTACCTGGATTGGACATTCTCACGGGCACGAAGGGTAGGGACAAAGGCAGTGAGAATCCTGATTGGTCGCCAGATGGAAAGAAGATCGCCTTTCAGTCCACCCGGGACGGGAAGTCGAAGCACTGGAGAGACAACTTCGACATGCATGTAATGGATGCCGACGGCGCTCGGATGTACAAAGGCTCACCTTCAATCAGCCTGGGGCGGCACACCCATATCCGTGACCACGAACTGGTTCTCTGTTGGGAAAGAGCGTCACAGAAGGAGCCAAGAATGCCTAGACCAAAAGGAAGGCTCGTTGTCTTTCTGGTTGTCGCGTTGACGATCATCGCTCCCCTGGCTCGCGCTCAGGTGGCAGGACAATCAGAACGCAAGGCGAAGGGGAGGCAAGAATCTGACGCGTTCGTCAACTGGGCTCGAAAGAACGCAATCCCGATCACAACGACTGAGCCGGGGAAGGGCTTCAAGGACCTGCAACCGATCAAAAAGATCATCGGGAAAGCGCGGGTGGTTGCGCTTGGGGAAAGCGTACACGAGACCCATGAGTTCAACGAGTTTCGCCACCGCATGCTGGAGTTTCTCGTCAAGGAAATGAGCTTTACAGCATTTGCCATGGAAACGGGTTTTGCCGAGGCGGTGAAGATCAATGACTATGTGCTGGGCCGCGTGGAGGAACCTAAACAGTGGAAGCACTGGTTCACCTGGGGATTCGGGGAGGCAAAGGAGCTCCACGCGCTCCTAAGGTGGATGCGCCGGTACAACGAGGACCCCAGTCATGCGCGCAAGCTACATTTCTACGGCATCGATCTAGCCGTTAATGACGGCAGTCCGCTGACAGCAGTCGAAGGGGCACTGGCTTACCTGAACAAAGTGGATCCCGAGTATGCCGCATCAAGTCGGCAGAAATTGCTTCCACTGGTTGAACATTTTCTGGGGTCGGAGGGCGGCGGGCGACTCGACAAATACAAGAAACTTCCCCTTGAGACGCGGGATGCGTATACGGGTGCTATTGCCGATTTGATAGCGCGGTTCGAAACAGAGCGAGTGGGTTATGTCGCCCGGTCCTCCCAAGATTCCTACGAGTGGGCTTACCATCTTGCCATCGCTGCGAGGCAACTCGACATCGCGTTCCGAGTCGCCGCGCTCCCGGGAAGCGCCGCCGACAACCAATACGCGGTGCGCGACAGGGCCATGGCTGATAACGTCCTCTGGGCCTTGGAGCGAGAAGGCCCCAATGGGCGAATTCTTGTCTTTGCCCACAATTTTCACATACAGAAGGCTAACCCCCGGTCGGAAAGCCCGCCTATGGGGCTCTTCCTCGACTCGATGATGGGGAAGGACTATGTGACCATGGGAACCACCTTCTATCAAGGCGCGGAATCTGGGTGGGCGTCCTACCAAACTCACACAAAGGAGCCAGCCGAAAGCGGCAGCCTAGACGGTGAGCTCGCCCGCGTTGGATTGCCAATGTTCATAATCGACATTCGCTCTGCGTCGAAAGAAAAGCAGGCGTACAAATGGCTAAATCAAGAGAGGAAAATCCATGAGAGCGTACCAAGCCTTGAGTGGGAGGTAAATCCTATCCAAGCGTGGGATGCCATTTTGTTCATCAAGGAAATATCACCCGCGCGAAGGCAAGACGCACCCAAATAACTTCTGATGACCCGGGAAGCCCTTCGCCTACTTCCAGGAGCACCTGAAACCTGAGTAAAGGGGAAACCGTGTTCAGGGCGCACCATGTGGGCTAGTGACAGCGCGGCCTAACCACGCGCTGCAGCTGACCGGGGCCGCATCACTGTTTCGCGCGACATCAGGCTCTTGCAGCGGCCCCGGCAGGTGAGCTTGATCGGTTAGCCCGACTGTTGTGCAC
>JACDEQ010000264.1 GCA_013816225.1 Armatimonadota bacterium
GTCTGGAGATGTTCAATTCTGCGGGCATCATATTTGTAATGGTCGCCGCACGTTTTGATTGGCAAAAAACCGCAGCTGTCCCAGGTGCCCAGTTCCGCCTCGCCCTCCTATTTGGGCAATCCGCAGCGCGTCGATGCGTGCCGAATTGCACCCAAATATTGCGTACAGCGCCGCCAAGCGGCCGACGCGGGCAGACCTCGACGGGCTGCACGATTAGGCCGTACTCGGAAGAAGCCCTCTAAACCGATTTTAAGAATCGCTTTGTTGGTTTACTTTAGCCTCGCAACTGGCCGCGATCGTTTGTCAACGGCATTGCGACGAACGATCGTGCGAACTATTCGATCCCACGGCGAACGAGAGGTCAGTGACTTAGGCCAATCATTTTTTCTGGCGTCACCGACCTCATTTGTTCCGCGAGAAGTCCCATGGGCCATCAGGAACTCGGAAGGCTCTCTAGATCGCGAAAGTGGCGCCAGGTCATCGCCCTGATCGGTGGCGGAGCTGACGTCCAGGACGTTGCTGCCGCAACCTCGGCCGCTGCCGAGAGCCAGATGATCGACGCCAGCAATGACCCCGCGGTCAAACATTCCGTTTGCCTGCTGACGCAAATCCCAATCGCTGCCAAGCAGGAAGACTTCGCTTTTGAGCTGAGAAAGCTTGGTCTGAACGTCAGTGATCGCCCGTCATTGATCCAAGTGGTGTCCGCGATGACTGAAGCTGTCGACCGGCACGTGGGACGAGTCGGTGGTCGCACGGATCTCGGTGAAATGGCACAGTTATCTGCCGCCGAAAGTTTGAACGCGGTAGCGAGACGCGAGCTGCCAGACTTGTTCGGGGCGACACCCGACAAAGCGAAGGCTGCGCTAGGTGGTCTCGGTACGGTCAAGCAATTTGCCGCCCTCGCGCGCGACTTTTTCGCGCGCCTATCGCGTCGCCAACTGAGCTACTTCCTCAGCCGTGAACTGTCGCAGCACGTGGGGGTAAATTCTCGTTTTCATACGATTCGAGACCATCGCGATTTTGAGAGCGCCCTCGATCTTCATTGCCGAGAAGCATCGCGGATAATCAAAGAGTTCTCTGGCGAGTGGTTTTCGAAACATACGCATGAGGGAGGGATTAACGAGGCCAAAGCTGGCCGCTTCGCGCATGTCGCCTTCAAAAAGCTTCGGGAAGAGCTCCGGCATCGGAGAGATACCCATGGTTGAGCGAACGGTCGTGTGCGGTGGGTTACAAGCACCGCGAGGCTCCCCGACTGATACGCTTAAGCTTGACGTAAATGCGTCGGCGGGTTCGCCGCACAAAGTGAATCTGCACCTCGGCGATCTGTCCCGGCCGATGGCCGACAATATTCCCGATGTCCTGACAGATATGTTGGAGATAGCCGCTTACGTCTATTGCGCCGACCAGTTTACGAAACGCGGCACCGAACTCATGACGAACATGGGTGCAGATTGGCGCCGCAAGTTCAGGTTCAGGATTCCTGTTCGGTGCCCCGACGTGTGGGGCAAGGACAGCGTTCGTGAGGCTCTTGTCGAAACACTTGGTTTCCTCTCCGAGGATGAGTTCAGCTTCGATTTTCGTCAGGCAACCACGTCGACAGGTCTGCAGCCGTACCTGGGCTTCAGCGATCCGTCCGCGCAGGCAATTTCACCGGACGAGGTGATCTTGTTTTCCGGTGGCCTGGACTCTCTCGCCGGGGCCGTCGACGAGCTGTTTGGAAACAACATGAAGGTCGCGCTGGTTAGCCATCAAAGTTCGACGACAGTCGCATCAAAGCAGAATGGTCTGGTAAACACCTTGCGGGAGAGACTGAACGGCCGTCAGCTCTTCTACGTGCCCGTTACCATCAACAAGGGTCACGAGGAAGCGGTTACATTTACCCAGCGTTCTCGCTCTCTCTTATTCGCCACCCTTGGTCTCATCGTCGCGCGGATGTTCCGCAAGAATAAGCTGAGCTTCTTTGAGAATGGCATTGTCAGCTTCAATTTCCCAATTTCCGAACACATTCTTGGTGCTAGAGCCAGTCGCACGACCCATCCGCGCGTCTTGGCAAACTGTAGTCGACTATTCTCGCAACTCTTGTCGGACAACATCAACCTTCAGAATCCGTACTTGTGGAAGACTAAGAGTGAGGTAGTTCAGGTTTTGGCCGATCGCGGATGCGCCGACCTGATTTCGCAAACCCTCAGCTGCACCCGCGTGCGAGAGGCGACCAAGATAAGACATCACTGCGGTACATGCTCGCACGGTTCGGCATTCTAGCGGCGGACCTTGCAGAATATGAGCCCGTCGACAATTACGCGATCGACCTCTTTAAGGGTGAACGCAAGCCCGGGTCGGCTTTGACGATGGTCGAGTCGTACGTGGTTAGAGCGCAAAAGCTCGCCACGATGTCCGAGCAGGCCTTCCTTGCGAGCTACGGGCAGGTATTTCGTGCTCTTCCATACCTCCCGGGATCTCCTGAAGACAATGTCCGACAGATCTATGAACTTCACCGTCGACATGGACAGCAAGTGATCCAAATCGTCGACCGCGAACTGAAGAACAATGCGAGCTTGGTGCAGACACTCTCGGTGCCCGTGACCTTGCTGGGCATGATCGTTTCGCCGGTCGCCAAGCAGCCAGATTACATCGATCCGATCGAAGTGGAGCAACCTGCATCCGCACAGGCCGCGACCGATACACATACGATTGTCGCTCAGCCGGTGGTATTCGCGATCGATCACGGCGCACGCATAGTGATTTTCCGCGGAGGGCCCCAGCTGAAGGGTGCCGGGTATGGATTGGTTTGTGCGTTGGCGAAGGAGTTCGAAGGGGACATTGAATCTGGCATCACGAAGGATTCCTTTCGATACATTAAGGCGGATAACCTGGCCAAGCGGCTTGGCATCGATGAGCAGAGCCTACGCCAACGTGTTTCACGCACACGCAAGGCGCTTGAGCAGCAGTTCTTGAACAATTGCGACATCCAACTCGACTTCCAGGATGTTGTCCAGAACGAGGAATGGAAGGGCTATCGGCTCAATCCTTACTTGTTGCTGGTGAAGCCTACACAGCTGCATCGCGTCGGGTCGATGTCACAACTCAACTCGAGTGCTGTCACAACTCCGCCCCAGCCTCGTTGAAATCCTTCAGCTTCTTAATTTCGACCCGTCACATCTTTGTATGTGACCCTTCATATCTCCTTGGCTGCGCAGTAGCTATTATCACCGCGAATTTCTGACGGTCCGCTCGAAAGTGTTCCAGCGGGCGCAAAGATCGCGGTGATACGCCAATGCCTTAGAATGTCCTCGTGCCCTTGCAAGCGGCGGCATCCGGAAACCCTGGAATCTCAGCCCCCGAACTCTGGAGCACTGCGGTGCCTCCCTAAGGCCCAAACGATGCCGCAGCGGTCGACGATGCGCTGTTCGAGAACGTCGCCAAACCGATCGCGCGCCGATTTGGCGTGTCGCCGGGGGCAATGCGCATTCGGTTCGAAAGGCTGGGGCTGTTGCTCCGGCAGCCGCCACCGCAGACCTCGCTGACGGTTGGCCCCTAACCCCATTTTTTGAGGAGAAAGTCACGTGTCAACTGGACAGGCCAGCCGACCTCGACGCTTGGCTGGCGATCAAACGCCGATCCTCCACCTCGGTTGGGGAC
>JACDEQ010000052.1:0-2941 GCA_013816225.1 Armatimonadota bacterium
GCCGACGGTACACTGGATGGCATGCAACCGCTGGTTGGCATTATCATGGGCTCTCGGTCGGATTGGGCCACGATGGAGGTCGCCGCTAAGACACTCGAAGAACTCGGCGTACCTTTCGAGGTCAAAGTGGTCTCGGCTCACCGAACCCCCGACCTATTGTTCGAGTATGCGTCTGCCGCGGAGGATCGGGGCATCGAAGTGATCATCGCGGGCGCAGGCGGGGCGGCTCATCTGCCCGGTATGGCCGCGGCCAAAACGACGCTTCCCGTCCTGGGCGTGCCGGTGGAGTCGAAAACGCTCAAAGGCCTCGACTCGCTCCTGTCCATAGTCCAGATGCCCGGAGGAATCCCGGTCGCCACGCTCGCGATCGGCGAGGCGGGGGCCAAGAACGCCGCCTTGCTCGCCGCCTCGATCCTCGCCAATAAGCATGCCGAGATCAAGGTACGGCTCAAGGTATTTCGAGAGAAGCAAACGCAAACCGTTCTCGACGATCCGGACCCGACCCGATGAAGATCGGCGTCCTCGGCGCAGGTCAGCTGGGTCGCATGCTGGCCTTGGCGGGTATTCCGATGGGCCACGAGTTCGTCTTTTTCGACGACACTCCGGAGCCATGCGCGGCCGGTCTGGGTCAAGTGGATTCTCTTGCAAGCCCGGGACTGCACGCTCTCGACGCGCTGACATATGAATTCGAGAACATCGAGTCTTACGTCGATCGATTCCAGGAGTTCGGCATCCCGATTCGCCCTTCGCCCAACGCTCTGAAGGCTGCGTGCGACCGGCTTTGGGAGAAAGACTTGCTCGTCGAACTGGGCATTCCGACGCCTAAATATCGCGAATTCGTGGAGGCGCGCGAGTTCGCCAAGTCGAACCAAGAAATCGGATATCCGTTGATTGCGAAAACGCGGCGCTTCGGGTACGACGGTAAGGGCCAGGTGCGCCTGGACGGATACGAGGATCACGAGAGGCTTTGGGAAATGGCCGGCGAGGAGCCGATGATTCTCGAGAGCGTAGTGCCATTCGACCGGGAGCTCTCGATCATTGCGGCCCGTTGCGCTGATGGCAAAGTGGCTATTTATCCGCTTGTCGAAAACCATCACCGCAATGGCATCTTACGGTTGACTATCGCGCCGGCTCCGAACCTCACGCCTGAGCTTCAAGGTGCAGCGGAGGCATACGCCCGGAAGGTCCTCGAGCAATTCGACTACGTGGGCGTGATCGCCATCGAGTTGTTCCAGGTCGGTACTGAGCTTTTGGTGAATGAGATCGCGCCTCGTGTGCATAACAGTGGGCACTGGACGCTCGACGGCGCCGAGACCTCCCAATTCGAGAACCACATCCGCGCGATCACTGACATGCCGCTCGGCTCGACCCTGGCACGAGGCTACTCGGCGATGATCAACATCTTCGGCGAGCGACCCGATCCGGCGGCCGTATTGGCGGTTCCAGGCGCGCATTATCACGTTTACGGTAAATCGGCCAGGCCAGGGCGCAAGATCGGACACATTACGGTGGGCGCCGCCGACCGCGAGACCCTTGCCGAACGAGTAGCTGCACTTCGGTATGATGACTTGCCTGTATTGCCATGAAAGTTACGCCTGAAATGCTGCTGCGCTGGTATGGCGAGATGAAGGTCTTGAGCCATTTCGAGAAGAGGCTCACCGAGCTGTCACAATCGGCTCTCCGCGGATCGCTCCACCTCTGCGGAGGTCAAGGGGCGCTCCCTTCGGCGGCTTGCGCCGCCCTCACCAACGACGACTACATCACGGTCACATACCGTGGCCGGACTGTGGAAGCTGCCGATCATCTTCCTGTGTGAGAACAACCTGTACGCCGAGATGACCCCGCTAACGCGGAGTGCGCCGATCAACGAGATTCACAAACGGATGTCGGCGTATGGAATCTCGTCGTCGAGAATCGACGGCAACGAGGTTGTCGCGGTGTATGGGGCCGTTTCCGCAGCCGTGGCTAAGGGGCGCAGGGGCGGAGGTCCGTCATTCGTCGAAGCGATGACCTGCCGGACGTGCGGCCACTACCAAAACGACCCCGGAACTGCCTACCGCACGAAGAAGCAGGTCGATTAGTGGAAGGCGAGGTCGCCGATTTCGATGCTGGAGAAGAAAGATCGCCACGCCAAGGACGTTGCGAGAGATCGAGGTCAGCGCGAGGGAAACGGTCGAAGGGGCCCTAAAGTTCGCCCTCGAAAGTCCGGCACCTGATCCGTCGGAGCTCAAAAGCCACTTATTCGCATGACGTTGTCTGCGAGACAGCCATAATGACGACATGAAGCCAAAGGTCGTCGTCCACGGAGCAGAAGAGGTCGGATGTTGGGCGGAGGTGCCCGCCATCCCGGTGTGTGGCACGGAAGGAGATACTTGCGAAGAGTTGCTGGCTAATTCATACGACGCCGTAGACGGCCGCTTGTCCATCGACGCATGACCAAGTGAAAACTCGAGCAACCCACGCATCCTGGAAATCGCGGTATGAAGCCCAAAACCGGGCCTGAACTCTGCAAGCTACTCGAACGGGACAAATGGAATCGCACGCGAATAAATGCAAGTCACCACATCTATAAGAAAGCGGGTCGTCGTGAGACGTTATCCGTTCCGTGCATTCGAATCGAACCCTCAAGAGGGGCACCCGACTTCGATCCTGAGACTCGCCGGGATCGAACCGGAATAGAGCAGATGAGCCGCAATCATCGCGTGGCTTCGATCTACCTAGACCACGCTGCGACTACACCTCTCGACCCCCGAGTGCGCGAGGCGATGCTCCCGTGGCTCGACGCGGGCAATCCCAGCAGCCTGCACGCTTCGGGGCGGAAGGCACGGCTGGCTATCGACGAAGCCCGTGAGACGATCGCTGAGGTGTTAGGATGCCTGCCGGGGGAGATCGTTTTCCTGTCGTCAGGCACCGAAGCCGCAAACCTCGCCCTTACCGGTAC